>NZ_VPBA01000091.1:0-1482 GCF_013418945.1 Acinetobacter sp. YH12112
TGTTATTCCCAAGTAGAAATGTCCTACCTAATAACCAAATAGAAATGTCCTATATGGACATTTCCAAGTCAAGCACAGGATTTAGATTTCGTTGTTCAATCGCTGTTTTCTGTGCACGTCTGCTTGGCATCTTTTGAGAACGATTACGTTTGTTTTGCTGTTCCAGTTCTTCATGCTGTTGTTGGATATGATTCAGAACAGCACTCAACCGTTTATTCTCAACAATCTCTCGCTGATTCAGCTGACTTAATTTATCGAAGAGGCTGTAATTGATCTTTCGGCCATCATGCATGAGGGCTACAGTACCATCCGGGTATTCCAGGAACTCAAGATACTTACCGATCAACCTTTGATTTTCTTCGGTGTTTTCCAGGAGATATACGCATTTATCATAAGTAATCGTCAGGCTATTGGTGACTCTGCGGGGTTCACGCCAAGTAAAAATATCATCTAATTCTTCGGCTGTTTCAGTGATAGGCCGATGTAGATTCTTAGGATTAAAAGCCATCTTGGCGAACTTCTGATTGAACTGCTCAATGAAGCAGGGTAGCCAGGCATTAGCTTGCTCAATCGAACAGATGCCTTCCAAGCGCATTTCTTTGATCAGACGGTCCTGAAGCGTTCTATTCGCCCGTTCTACACGGCCTTTGGCCTGTGGTGAATTGGCGAAGATGATATCGATATTGAGGGTGCTGAGTACACGTCCAAACTGGGTAATCTTGGTGTCTTTCTTGCTGCTTTGATTCACTCTAAAGACTGAATGTTTGTCGCTGTAAAACGCTAAAGGCTTACCGTGCTGTTCGACATATAAACGTGTTGAAATCATATAGTCAAAGGTTGATTCTGATTCACAGAAGCGTAAATGCTGCAATTTTCCTGTCGCATCATCGATAAACACCAGCAAACAGCACTTAGCAGCGCGTCCTTCAAACCAGTCATGGTGTGAGCCATCAATTTGGATCAGTTCACCAAAGCAATCCCGGTTGTAACGAGGCTGATACGGGCGTTTCAGGCGCTTGGCGCGAGGAATCCACAGATCTGCTGCAATCATCCAGGAACGCAGTGTTTCAACTGAAATATCAAAGCCATGAACGGTGGTGAGCTTTTCATGCGCTAAAGTGGGTCCGAAACCATGGAATTGTTCAGCGACCAGATTGAGGCACTTGAGTCTGAGCTCTTCAGGAAGCCTGGAATTGCTGATTTGGCCACGTGCAGCATGGGCTAATGCAGTTGGACCTTGAGTTTTGTATTTTTGCAATAAACGTCTGATCTGACGTTCTGAAATATGAAGTAGCTGAGCAGCCTGGGGCTGGGTTATGCGTTGATCACAGATTTCTTGCAAGACCGACAATCGTTTAAGTTCTTTATCCGACATAGACACCAACATATCAAACCGTCCGCTAAGAAAATTGCAACAGCGCATATTCTAAAAGCGGACATTTTTACTTTGGAGAAACCGGACATTTCTATTTTGGAGTTACA
>NZ_VPBA01000092.1:0-1482 GCF_013418945.1 Acinetobacter sp. YH12112
TGTAAGCCCCAAGTAGAAATGTCCGGTTTCTCCAAAGTAAAAATGTCCGCTTTTAGAATATGCACTTTTGCAATTTTCTTAGCGGACGGTTTGATATGTTGGTGTCTATGTCGGATAAAGAACTTAAACGATTGTCGGTCTTGCAAGAAATCTGTGATCAACGCATAACCCAGTCCCAAGCTGCTCAGCTACTTCATATTTCAGAACGTCAGATCAGACGTTTATTGCAAAAATACAAAGCTCAAGGCCCAGCTGCATTAGCACATGCTGCACGTGGCCAAATCAGCAATTCCAGGCTTCCTGAAGAGCTCAGACTCAAGTGCCTCAATATTGTTTCGGATCAACTGCATGGTTTCGGACCCACTTTAGCGCATGAAAAGCTCACCACTGTTCATGGATTCGATATTTCAGTGGAAACACTGCGTTCCTGGATGATTGCAGCCGATCTGTGGATTCCTCGCGCCAAGCGCCTGAAACGCCCGTATCAGCCTCGTTATAACCGAGATTGTTATGGTGAACTGATTCAAATCGATGGCTCACACCATGACTGGTTTGAAGGACGCGCTGCTAAGTGCTGTCTGCTGGTATTTATCGATGATGCCACAGGAAAATTACAGCATTTACGCTTCTGTGAGTCGGAATCAACCTTTGACTATATGATTTCAACACGTTTGTATGTTGAGCAGCATGGTAAGCCTTTAGCCTTCTACAGCGATAAACATTCAGTCTTCAGGGTGAATCAAAGCAGTAAGAAAGACACCAAGATTACCCAGTTTGGGCGCGTACTCAGCACCCTGAATATCGATATTATCTTCGCTAATTCACCACAGGCCAAAGGCCGTGTAGAACGAGCCAATAGAACGCTTCAGGACCGTCTGATCAAAGAAATGCGTCTGGAAGGCATCAGTTCGATTGCCGAAGCTAATGCCTGGCTACCCTGCTTCATTGAGCAGTTCAATCAGAAGTTTGCCAAGATGGCCTTTAATCCCAAGGATCTACACCGGACTGTCACTGAAACAGCCGAAGAATTAGATGATATTTTTACCTGGCGTGAACCCCGCAGAGTCACGAACAGCCTGACGATTACTTATGATAAATGCGTATATTTACTGGAAAATACCGAAGAAAATAAAAGGTTGATCGGCAAGTATCTTGAGTTTCTGGAATATCCGGATGGCACGGTAGCCATTGAACATCAAGGAAGAAAAATCAATTACAGCATCTTCGATAAATTAAGTCAGCTCAACCAGCGAGAGGTTGTTGAGAATAAACGTTTAGGTGCTGTTCTCAATCATATTCAACAACAGCACGAAGAATTAGAACAGCAAAACAAACGCAATCGTTCTCAAAAGATGCCGAGCAGACGTGCACAGAAAACAGTAATCAAAGAACGAAATCTGAATCCTGTGCTTGACTTGGAAGTGTCTGTATAGGACATTTCTATTTGGTTATTAGGTAGGACATTTCTACTTAGGAATAACA
>NZ_VPBA01000093.1:0-1476 GCF_013418945.1 Acinetobacter sp. YH12112
GTCGCGAACGTCGCCACCAGCATGGCCGACGCGCCCACTGCTTGAAGTAGACGGAAAGCGACAAAGGCCGGTGCAGTTGAAGACCAAGCTGCTCCCAGAGACGCAATGACGAAAGCCGTTGCGCCCGGCGATTAAGTTAATAAACATATTAAATCATTAATTAGTTTTTGTAGTTTAGAGAGTTTATTTCTTAGGGTTTCTATTCCTCAATTATTCCGTATCCTTCTGGTGCAGGAATCCCATGTTCCGAAGAACGACTGACTGATTCCCACTCTTTCCATGTAAATATACGTTTTTCTGCATTTTCAACAGCTAAATCATATACAAGGCTTCCCAGAACTAATCGGAGAGGCGGATTCTCACTATTAACCAGTTTCATTATAGCTTCGGCGGCTAACTTAGGATCACTATCCACCGATTCGTTTGAATATTGTTGGGCCAACTTTTCACGTAATGAATCATACTCTTTTTTCTGTGTAGTAAAACTCATTTTTAAGTATAGATTCGTCCAGTAACCTCCAGGTTCTACGATAGATACTTTTATACCAAAATGTGCAGCTTCTTGTGCTAAAGCCTCGCTAAATCCTTCTAAAGCAAATTTACTAGCGCTATAGATTCCCGACATTGGACCACTAATCAGTCCACCAATACTAGATATCTGGATAATATGACCTGATTCTTGTGCCCGCAAGTACGGCATAACAGCTTGACTTACCCATACTGTACCGAAGAAATTAGTTTCCATTTGGCTTCTAACTTCATCTTCACTAAATTCTTCAATCATTCCCATTACCATATTCCCTGCATTGTTAATGACAATATCGAGTCTTCCAAAATGTTTAATGGCAGTTTCCACTGTAGTCGAAACAGCACTTCTATCAGTAACATCAAGACTTAAAGGAAGTAACATTCCTTCAAACTGGCATTTTAACTCATTCAGTTTTTCAATATTTCTAGCAACACCAACAACCTTCTCTCCTGACTCCAATGCTTTTTTTGTGAATTCGTATCCTAGTCCACTGCTTGCACCTGTAATAAACCACACACGTGTATTTTCATTGTTATTAAATGTCATAAATAATCTCCTCCATTAATCATGTAATATTGGTATCATTCAATACCAATTTAAAACAAACAAAATAAAGAGCACAGGCAATCTGCCTATGCTCTAAATATAGAAATATAAAATTTCAACAGGATTAATCCGATTGTTGGTATCACAAATAAGCCATCAAATTCATTGATGTACCCTTTTCTACGAAGTGTCATGGGAGATCTCCCTTTAAAATAAAAAAGAGGAAGATTCCTCTCCCCCTTTTTACTATAACCGTATAATAAAGGTTTCCTATACGTATAGGAAGAATAAACGCCCTTTTCACCCAAGTCCAACAGCTTTGGACCGCAGTTGACTCTTTCGACACCCCTGCGATGCAACCCAATCCGGCTGACGGGGAGCCAGCAACGCTGAAAATTTAC
>NZ_VPBA01000094.1:0-1435 GCF_013418945.1 Acinetobacter sp. YH12112
GCTTACGCGCCTGCGCAATGGCTGCGTCTGGCGCCAGATACCGGCCTCCATCGGAGAAACTGTCCGAGGTTATGTTGACGATGCCGAAAATGATGAGCGATTTATTCATGGGGGCTTCTATAATAATCTCTGTACACGACAAAAATAGATAACTCATTGAAATAATGTCACAATAATTGTTTTCTAACGACGAATACTATGACACATCTCAATGAGTTATATCTTATCTTAAACAAATCTCTAAAATGGAACAAGTCACATTTAAAGTGCTTTGCGCTCATCATGCTTGTGATTATTTTAAAGCAAACATGTAATCTTTCTTCTGCATCTAAAGCCTTGCCCATCAAGTGTTTACCACAATCATTTTATCGACGTATGCAGCGCTTCTTTGCAGGTCAGTATTTTGATTATCGTCAAATTTCTCAGTGTCATCACCAGAACGATGGTGATGACTACGGCGATCTGACCCCAAAGGATTCGGCCTCCGCGCAATGCAGGCTCCAGTCGGCAAAAGAGACGGAGCCGATCAGAGAGTAGGCAAAATCGGGACGGGCAACAGGAAAGAGGATGCCGGAGGGCTGCCGGATACTATCGGCGGCAAATAGGATGGATCGCCTGTGCCGTTATCGTGCCGGTCGAGTGCCATCCAGGAAACGATTGGGCGAATCGCCGTCACGCTTCATTTTGCCTGCGAGGTTGAGTAGATTTTTCAGTGCGGAGTTGCGATTGAACGGCGACCAGACGGCTGTAAAGGCAACCGGCTCCGGTTCATCGAGGAAGGGCAGGAAGACGATGCCGGTCGTCGGCAACAATGACGTTGCCTCGCCGACGATAGTGATGCCGAAGCCTTGTCCGACCATAGATAGCAGCGTGTCGCGCCCCACATCAAAGCGCCGGATCGACGGTGCGGGCCAACGCCCGGCAAGGCGCAGCACGATATGGTCATGGACCTGCGGGCCGGTGCCACCATAGCGAACAATGAAAGTCTCGCCGACCAGATCGGACCAAGTGATTGCGGACTGCCCGGCGAGGCGATGCCCATCCGATAGCACGGCCACCAGCGGTTCGGTCCAGATCGGTCGGGTATGGCAGTCGGGCATCTCGGGCTTGCCCGCGACGAACACCACGTCGAGCTGGTCAGCACGAAGCTGCATCACCGCATCGCGGGCTGTGCCTTCGGTGATCTCAACCTCAATGCCCGTATGTTCTTCCCGATAATGACGGATCAGCTCCGTGAGAAAGCTGCGTGGGATTAAGGCATGGATGCCGATGCGAAGCCGGCCGTATTCTCCTTGAGCTGTCATGCCTGCGGTCTTCACTGCGTGATCGAGTTGATCGACACCCGCCGTGACACGCTCCATGAAGTGCCTGCCTGCGTCTGTTAGCCGAACGCCCCGCGCATGGCGCTCAAATAGCAGGACACCAAGGTTATCCT
>NZ_VPBA01000095.1:0-1399 GCF_013418945.1 Acinetobacter sp. YH12112
ATAATTCAAGTGAATTTGTTTGAAAGAAGAACTTTAAAAGCTTTATTTTCACCCGATAAAATACCCATAAAACAAGAGGAAGCTCAAATGAGCTTCCTCTTGTGAAAAATTGTGGGACAGCAATGACTACGGTGCTCTTTTTTTATTTTAAATTTTTATTGTCACTAAAATGTCATAGAACTGAAATAGTATTGTCATCATTTTAAGCTAATGCCAGCCCAATTGGGGGGTGGTGTTCCCTTTTTGAACATAGGCTTTGTTCTTATGACAATTGAACTTTTAATGGTAATCGGCTTCTGTTTGGCGGCCTATTCTATTGTCGGAAATGATGTACCTCAAACCTTAGGGACTTTTATTTCTTCTAACTCCCATCGTCCTTGGTGGGTACTGTGGGTATATATCAGCAGTATCCTGGTTGTGGTCTTGGTCTATGGCTGGTATGCATCGGGCGTCGGTGATGCCTCTTATGGGCGACTGGAAACCATTCCGTTCCCTGAAGGCGGAATTACCTGGCTGTATATTGTGCCGCCAGTTTTACTGTTGCTACTGACCAAATATGGTATTCCGGTCAGTACCACCTTCCTGGTACTAACCATCTTCTCTCCTGCGAGCCTGGGCTCGATGATGGTCAAATCCATGATGGGTTATGCGGTGGCCTTCCTGGCGGCGCTGATCATCTATCGTTTTGTGGCCAACAAAATGACGGTGTACTTTAACCAGACCAAAGATCAGGAACATTCGACCAAATGGGTGATTCTACAATGGTTATCTACCGGTTTCCTGTGGAGCCAGTGGCTGATTCAGGATCTGGCCAACATCTTCGTGTATGTGCCGCGTCAGGTACCGTTTGAATTCCTGATGTTTGCCATTACGGTCTTTGTGATCTTGCTGGGGGTTATTCTGTACCAGCGTGGTGGTGCCATCCAGAAGATTGTCGATACCAAAACCGATGTTACCGATGTACGTGCTGCGACCATCGTGGACTTTATCTATGCAATGATCCTGCTGATTTTCAAAGAGTGGAGCAATATCCCGATGAGTACCACCTGGGTATTCCTGGGTCTGTTGGCCGGTCGTGAATTTGCCATCTCAATGATTGTGAACGGGGTCAGCAAATACCGTACCTCACGCAATGTCAGCAAAGATGCGATGAAACTGATGTTTGGTCTGGCCATGTCGGTATTCCTGGCGACCACTTTGCCATGGTTCTATAACCTGATTTCAGGCTAAGCATGGACTGAACATCAAGTACAAAAAAAGCGAGCTTCGGCTCACTGCTGTCCCACAATTTTTCACAAGAGGAAGCTCATTTGAGCTTCCTCTTGTTTTATGGGTATTTTATCGGGTGAAAATAAAGCTTTTAAAGTTCTTCTTTCAAACAAATTCACTTGAATTATTC
>NZ_VPBA01000096.1:0-1291 GCF_013418945.1 Acinetobacter sp. YH12112
GCGGTCTTCACTGCGTGATCGAGTTGATCGACACCCGCCGTGACACGCTCCATGAAGTGCCTGCCTGCGTCTGTTAGCCGAACGCCCCGCGCATGGCGCTCAAATAGCAGGACACCAAGGTTATCCTCCAGCGCTTTCACACGCGCGCTGACGCTCGACTGGCTGATACCAAGTGCCTTGGCCGCATGCCGAAAATTCAGATGCTCGGCGACGGCGATGAACTGAACAAGGGAAATGAGCGGTATCCTGCCAGACAGGATACCGACATTCACGAGGTTTCGATGGTTAGTGCGCCGCATCGGAGCGGGCCTGCTACCAGTCGTCGGTTAGACGACTGGCGACTTCTCGGTGGCAGCCCCACGGAGCCGAAGGAGCACCAGCCCCAACGAAACCAGTACCGCCATCGCCGTGGCGTAACAGATCACGGGCCACGCTGTGTCACCGTTTAAAAGTGCCACCGCCAATGTCCCGACAATGCTGACTATCAGGCTTTGAACGCAGAAGTAGAACGCGACCGCTGATCCCGCGATGTCGTCGAACTCTGCCAAAGCGCCGTTCGCGGTAACGGACACCGTGAAGACAATACCGACCGCGACAACCCACATCGGTAGGATGAAGGTGAGGAATGACGGCGAGCCGTAAAGTTCGCCGATCCCCAACAGGACCGCTCCGCAAACAAGCAACGCCATCCCACGCGCCACGCATCCTGCGATGCCCCATCTGGCGACAAAGGACTTCGCGAAACGGGTTGTCACGATCATTACAAGCGCGACAGTGGCGAAGGCAAAGCTGAATCCGATCTCGGAATATTCCGCTTGGCCTATGAGCACACGGGGAGCCGTCGAGAAGAAGACGAAGTAGGTGCCCATACCGGCGCTAAAGCCGACAGTGTAAACCCAAAAAGCCGGACTCGCGAAGATCGGCAAGACAGATCGGCGCGTCTTGACTTGATCCAGAGGGCGGGTTTCGTGCCACCTGAAACCCGCATTTAGGAGTGCGAGCATCGCCAGTATAGCCAAAGTAATGAATATCGCCTGCCATCCCAAGAACTCGCCGATCAATACTCCGGCGATAGGGCCGAGCGCAGGCACGAACGCCAGCATCGAACTGAAAAGGCCGTAGATGACGACACCCTCAGGACGGTTGGCATAAACGTCGCGAACCGTCGCGAACGTCGCCACCAGCATGGCCGACGCGCCCACTGCTTGAAGTAGACGGAAAGCGACAAAGGCCGGTGCAGTTGAAGACCAAGCTGCTCCCAGAGACGCAATGACGAAAGCCGTTGCGCCCG
>NZ_VPBA01000097.1:0-1167 GCF_013418945.1 Acinetobacter sp. YH12112
ACGTTGTCGGCAGCGGGCCAAAAAGGAATACGTCCATGCCCATCGAGGTGAAACCGGCTGTGAGCGCGGGTTCAAGCATATAGCCCGACAGGCGCGTATCCTTGCCGATCACGACACGATGGCGGTGGTCACCGCGACGAAAGACACGGCCAGCCGCCATGCCGACGCGCAAGGCGGTTTCCGCCGTCATCGCGCCTTCGTTGGCTTTGCCACGAATACCGTCTGTGCCGAAATATTTGCGCACCATAAGGTCGATTATCCTGTCGTCGGGTCGCCCTCAAAGGGGACATGCCTGCTGAACCGCGAATATAGAGAAATATCCCGAATGTGCAGTTAACGAATTCTTGCGGTTTCTTTCAGCGCCGCCAATACCGCCAGCCCGTCGCGCAAGGGGCGCGGCTCGTGTGTGCGGATGAAGTCAGCTCCACCTGCGGCGGCGGCAAGCTCTGCAGCGAGTGTCGCGGCCCCGACATCCCCCGGACCACGGCCTGTGAGCGCGCGCAGAAAGGATTTGCGCGAAACAGACAGAAGCACCGGCAAATCGAAGCGCAGCCGCAATTCATCGAACCGCGCCAGCACCGAGAGCGAGGTTTCGGGAGCAGCCCCCAGAAAAAACCCCATGCCGGGATCAAGGACAAGGCGGTTGCGTTTGATACCGGCACCCGTCAGCGCCGCGATGCGCGCGTCAAAGAACGCCGCAATGTGATCCATGATGTCGCCAGCGGGTGCCTCGCGCCGATCTGCCTGCCCGTCTTGCACCGAATGCATAACGACGAGTTTGGCAGATGATTTCGCCAATTGCGGATAGAACGCAGCGTCTGGAAAACCGCGAATATCATTGAGATAGGCCACACCACGCGACAAGGCATAGGCTTGCGTCGCGGGTTGATAACTGTCGAGCGAGACGGGAATGCCATCTGCCTTGAGCGCGTCCAGCACCGGCGCGATACGCGCGATTTCTGTGTCGGACGAAACAGGCGCGGCGTCGGGATTGCTGGATGCCGGACCGAGGTCGATCACATCTGCCCCCTCGGCCATCAGCTTACGCGCCTGCGCAATGGCTGCGTCTGGCGCCAGATACCGGCCTCCATCGGAGAAACTGTCCGAGGTTATGTTGACGATGCCGAAAATGATGAGCGATTTATTCATGGGGGCTTCTATAATAAT
>NZ_VPBA01000098.1:0-1138 GCF_013418945.1 Acinetobacter sp. YH12112
CGCACCGACAGATGTTGATTTCTCTGACGATGGTTCAACCATCACAGGTAAAGGCGAGCCAGGTGCTAACGTTGTCGTTAAAGACGAAGACGGTAACATCATTGGTGAAGGCACTGTTGATGAAGACGGTCACTTTGAAGTTGACTTAGATGAGCCGTTAACGAATGGTGAAGAAGTCACCGTTGGTTTAGTGGACGAGGCTGGCAACAAGTCACCAGAAGTAGGCGCGACTGCCCCAGACACAACTGCACCAGAAGCACCGACAGCTGCATTCAATGAAGATGGTTCAGAGGTAAGTGGTACAGCGGAACCTGGCTCAACTGTTACAGTGAAAGACAAGGACGGCAACGTACTTGGTACAGCAGTAACGGGTGAAGATGGTAACTACACTGTTGAACTAGAGGATCCGTTAAACGATGGTGAAGTTGTTGATGTCACAGCAACTGATGCATCAGGTAATGAATCTGCTCCAACAGAAGCGGTAGCCCCAGACACAACTGCACCAGAAGCACCGACAGCTGCATTCAATGAAGATGGTTCAGAGGTAAGTGGTACAGCGGAACCTGGCTCAACTGTTACAGTGAAAGACAAGGACGGCAACGTACTTGGTACAGCAGTAACGGATGAAGATGGTAACTACACTGTTGAACTAGAGGATCCGTTAAACGATGGTGAAGTTGTTGATGTCACAGCAACTGATGCATCAGGTAATGAATCTGCTCCAACAGAAGCGGTAGCACCGGATACAACAGCACCAGAAGCACCGACAGCTGAATTCAATGAAGACGGTTCAGAAGTGAGTGGTACAGCAGAGCCTGGTTCAACTGTTCAAGTGAAAGACAAGGACGGCAACGTACTTGGTACAGCAGTAACGGATGAAGATGGTAACTACACTGTTGAACTAGAGGATCCGTTAAATGATGGTGAGGTTGTTGATGTCACAGCAACTGATGCATCAGGTAATGAATCTGCTCCAACAGAAGCGGTAGCCCCAGACACAACTGCGCCAGACGCACCGACAGATGTTGATTTCTCTGACGATGGTTCAACCATCACAGGTAAAGGCGAGCCAGGTGCTAACGTTGTCGTTAAAGACGAAGACGGTAACATCATTGGTGAAGGCACTGTTGATGAAGAC
>NZ_VPBA01000099.1:0-1133 GCF_013418945.1 Acinetobacter sp. YH12112
TAAATTTTCAGCGTTGCTGGCTCCCCGTCAGCCGGATTGGGTTGCATCGCAGGGGTGTCGAAAGAGTCAACTGCGGTCCAAAGCTGTTGGACTTGGGTGAAAAGGGCGTTTATTCTTCCTATACGTGCCGCGTTCCAGGCGGCGACTATGAGGGCTATGTCGATGCCCATGTGCGCCGGCTGGAGGCGCTACGCCGGGCCGGTATCGTCGAGCGGATCGACGCCGACCAATGGCGCATCCCCGATGATCTGGTCAGCCGTGCCGCCGCCCATGACGCCGGCCGAGACAGTCAGGCCAGCGTTCGCGTCCTTTCCCCGGTCGATCTGAACAAACAGATCGGATCGGACGGCGCGACCTGGCTGGACCGGCGGCTGATCCACGGCGAGACGGCCGACCTTGCGCCAACCGGCTTCGGGCAACAAGTCCGCGAAGCCATGGACCAGCGCCGCGAGCACCATATCGAACAGGGCGACGCCACCCGCAGCCGGGACAGCCGCGTCTTCTACCGGCGCAACCTTCTCGCCATCCTGCGGGAGCGCGAGGTAGCCGGCGTCGGATCGGATATGGCTTTGAGTAAGGGCCTGCCGTTCCGCGCCGCCACGGACGGCGAGAGCGTCAGCGGCAAGTTTACCGGAACCGTGCATCTATCGAGCGGCAAGTTCGCCGTGGTCGAGAAATCCCATGAGTTCACCCTTGTCCCGTGGCGGCCGATCATCGACCGCCAACTCGGCCGCGAGGTTATGGGCATCGTGCAGGGCGGGTCGGTGTCGTGGCAGTTAGGGCGGCAGAGGGGGCTGGAACGCTGAGTGCGCCCATGCCGCATTGCGAAGCAAAAGATAATCTGATAAAATGTAGCAATTCATATTCGTAAGCGTGGAGTAATCAGATGGGAAATTCCAAGTCAGCAGACAAGTAAGCCGCAACAACCAGTATTGTTGTTGCGGCGCTCTGTAAGGCTAGTCTCATCTGATTGCTGACGAGCAGACGTCGCCCGGTATTCCTTAATCTTAATCGAGGGTTGATTCGTCATGACCACCACACGCCCCGCGTGGGCCTATACGCTGCCGGCAGCACTGCTGCTGATGGCTCCTTTCGACATCCTCGCTTCACTGGCGATGGATATTTATCTCCCT
>NZ_VPBA01000100.1:0-1076 GCF_013418945.1 Acinetobacter sp. YH12112
GGCAGAGTAAAACTTGAAGTGCGACATAAACCACCTAATTAATTTAAAGGGTTTATGGAGTATATAAAATTGTCATACCATCATCTTAGCTTTGAAGATCGTACTGCATTAATGCTTGAGTCAAGAAAAGAAGGCTTTTCACCCAGAAAATTTGCTGAACTTATTAAAAGACATCCTAGTACGATCTATCGTGAACTTAAAAGAAATAGCATCAATGACGTTTATCAAGCTCGATATGCTTCTGATAACACCTTCGCTAGACGTAGACGTGGTCACAGAAAACTCAAAATCGACTCAATCCTCTGGAGATTTATTGTTGAAGCGATCCGTTGTTTATGGTCTCCTCAGCAAATATCGAAGCGTTTAAAGACATTTTCTGATTTGGATCAAACAATGAATGTAAGCCATACAACGATTTACTCAACGATACGAGCATTACCAAAGGGTGAGTTGAAAAAAGACTTATTATCCTGTCTGCGTCATGAAAATAAAAAGCGAAAAGCTAACGGTGAACCTAAAAAAGATTCTATATTACAGGATATTAAAACTATTCATGAGCGCCCAGCTGAAGTTCAAGAAAGAAAAATACCGGGTCATTGGGAGGCCGATTTAATTAAAGGTAAAGACAATAAAAGTTCGATAGCAACACTTATTGAACGAAATACACGGCTCTGTATCTTGGCAACATTACCTGATGCAAAGGCAGAATCAGTGCGCAAGGCTTTAACTGAAGCTCTGAAATATTTACCTGCAGAACTGCGTAAAACGTTGACCTATGACCGTGGACGTGAGATGTCAGAACATAAAATACTCGAAGAAGATTTAGGCATAGATGTATATTTCTGTGACCCACATTCACCATGGCAAAAAGGCACATGCGAAAATATGAATGGTTTAATTAGGCAATATTTACCTAAAGGGATTGATTTAAATCAGGCAGATCAGCATTATTTAAATCAAGTTGCCATGTCACTGAATACTCGTCCTAGAAAAGCGTTAGATTGGCTTACACCATTAGAGAAGTTTGCTCAGCTTGTTGATTATCATAAGGCTTTTGAAACTGTCGCACCTCATGT
>NZ_VPBA01000009.1:0-99034 GCF_013418945.1 Acinetobacter sp. YH12112
TCAGAATAATTCAAGTGAATTTGTTTGAAAGAAGAACTTTAAAAGCTTTATTTTCACCCGATAAAATACCCATAAAACAAGAGGAAGCTCAAATGAGCTTCCTCTTGTGAAAAATTGTGGGACAGCAGTGCGCTTCGGCGTCCTTTTTTACACAGTACCGTACAGGAATAACCCGATATGCAGCTTAAATTATGGATAGGCTTGAGTGTTCTGGCTTTGGCCGGATGTGATCAGCTGGGTCAAAAAGCCATGGACGCCATTCCAAATCCGAGTCCGCAGCAGGAACAGGTGGCACAGGCGGCCTATGACAATTTACGTGATGGCGAGTTCGAGCAGTTTCTGAATCATCTCGAACCAGAACTCAAAAGCCATTTTCAGGACAACCAGAAAGTCATGAAACGCTTTGCCAAGGTGATTCCAAAAGGCGAATATAAATCGCGTACCCTGATGACCAAAAGTATTGAAACCGGTAGTAATCAGCCGGGTCAGTACAAGATTAGCTATGAATATGCATATCCGAAAAATCTGGTGCAATATGACGTCAGCTTTGACCAGCCGGGCGGTAGCAGTAAAATCCGCAACTTGAATATTCAGGTATTTGGTGAGTGAGTGCACTCTTAATCACTACATTTTACTAAGCTTTACCAGATCGCTGCGTATTACTGCATATATATTCAAGATCAGTGCAAAATGTATTTAAGTAATAGAAAGAGGTCATCCACATTGGGCTAGATATAGAGTGAGATAGGTTTCCAATCTGCTGGAAAATTTCAAATTATCTTGTGAATCTATATTGATTTTTCGACTGTATCTGCGTGCCAAGATTGAAATAATTTTGTGCAAGCCCGAGCAAGATGTGGTTAAATGCCTATTTTATTGTGTTTCACCTTGACAAGGAAAAATCATGCGCGCGTACAACTTCTGTGCTGGCCCTGCTGCATTACCCACTGCCGTATTAGAAAAAGCTCAAGCAGAAATGCTGGACTGGCACGGCAAAGGCCTTTCGATCATGGAAATGAGCCATCGTAGCAAAGATTATGTTGCGGTTGCAGAAAAAGCAGAAGCCGATTTACGCAAACTCATGAACATTCCTGAGAACTATAAAGTACTGTTCTTGCAGGGTGGGGCATCCTTACAATTCTCGGCAATTCCATTAAACCTGCTCGGTAAAAATGACAAGGCCGATTATATCCATACCGGTATCTGGTCTGAAAAAGCATTAAAAGAAGCACAGCGTTATGGCGATATTCATGTCGTGAACGCAGGTATTCAGATTGATGGTAAACATGCGATTAGCGCGCAAAGCGAGTGGGATTTATCTGCAGATGCAGCTTATGTGCATTATGCCGACAATGAAACCATTGGCGGTCTGCAATTTGCCAGCATTCCTGAAACCGACAAGCCGTTGGTGTGTGACTATTCATCTAGCATTCTGTCTGCACCGCTAGATGTTAGCAAGTTTGGTTTAATTTATGCGGGTGCACAGAAAAATATTGGCCCGGCAGGTTTAACCCTGGTGATTATCCGTGAAGATTTACTGGATCAGGCCAAGCCGGAAATTCCAAGCATCCTGAAATATTCAGATCAGGCGAAAAATGGTTCAATGGTGAATACGCCATCGACCTATGCCTGGTATTTATCCGGTCTGGTTTTTGAATGGTTACTGGAAAATGGTGGGGTTGATGCCATGCATCAGACCAACCTTGAAAAAGCCAAACTGCTTTATGGTTATATCGATTCAAGCGATTTCTACGCCAACCCGATTGTTGAAGCCAACCGTTCGATCATGAACGTACCATTTACGCTGGCCAATGCCGATCTGGAAAAACAGTTCCTGCAAGAAGCGGAAGCCAATCATCTGTTGAATCTGGCTGGTCACCGTTCAGTTGGTGGTATGCGTGCCAGCATTTATAATGCCGTGCCACTTGAAGGTGTTCAGGCACTGGTTAACTTTATGGATGACTTTGCCAAACGCAACGGCTAATCCAGCGTATACGAAAAAGCCCATCATCAGGATGGGCTTTTTTATGGGATATGGAATACGGATTAAAAAATAAATTGATGCAGCAGGTAGGCAGAAATCATCATGCCCAGAACAAAAAACAGGCAGGACATTTTATCCAGACGATAACGCTGACCCATTTGATGTTCAACAGATTGTAAGTTTTCTTCTTGCACGATTTTCATAGATATTATATTCCAGTGATCTATTTATCGTTGATACTTTCGATTTGTCACATATTATTAACATAAAAAATTGGTTAAATAAAGTACTAAATACATTTTCCTTAATAAACTTTTCAGCCGATTTAAAATCAGAACATCATCTCTTCATTCTGTTGACCGGATTTATTCAATATTCAATTTTTAAACAGATTTAATCTAAGTCTATGAAAATCAATAGAGATTAAATAATAAGCTTTAAAATTTAAAACTGTGGATAAATAAGTGATTTTTGAATTTAAAATAGTGCTATTTAGAATAAAACTGTGGATAAAATATAATCAAATAAATTCAAAAGATACAAAAAAGACCTGCTTCAAGCTGAAAGCTCATATTGAAGCAGGTCTTTCTTTAAATATAAATTATTGTTTTTTCGCGTAAATACTGACCTGAATCCAGATATTGCCGCGAATGAACTGGCCAATTTCAAAATCAGCAAACTTGGGTTCTTTGGTCGCAATACGGATTAAAGTGGCTGGCTGGTTGTCTTCATGAATCAGGCAGACATCATACAGGGTGTAATCCTGATTCATAAATTGCGCTTGGGTTTTACCGACCACATTGCCCTGGAACCAGGCTTCATCTTCCTGTCCTAAGACTTCACCATATAAATAGGCCACCATTTTGGAGAAATTCACGGTCACCGGGGCTTTATCTTCTTCAGATTTTGGCTCCCAGGCGTCAATCTGTTCCTGCAAATTGGCCGGGGCAACACCATTATTGGCCGCCAGAATATCATTTAAGGCACGGTGATGTTTAATCGAGGCCGGATCATCAACAATCAGTTGCTCATCTTCTGCCACGGCTTCCAGCTCGTAAGCCCAACCATTCAGATGCGCGATATAAGTCTGGTCTTTTTGGTACTGGTGGTGATTGACGCTATACAGACTGTCAAAGGCATAGACCGTGGTGTTTTCACCCAGATTTAATCCCAAAACCGCCTGGGTATTGGAAGGGCAGCTAATAATTCGTTCAATGGTCACCGGGGTTTTATACGGGCTTTCAAAACATGGAAAGGCCGTTTTAACCGCTTTCGGCTGATTGGCCTCTACGGCAATGACCTGCGCCAGTTGAATCGGCTGTTTGACCGGACCCTGAATCAGCCAGGTGCTGTCATCCATATCACATTCTTGTGCGCATAGCCCCATTGGCATGATGGGTGCATCCAGTGCCTGACCTAACCATTTGGGAACATCAACATTCGGCTGATCGGTGAGCAGCGTCCAATGCTCTACATGGCTGCCAAAACTTTGATCTTCAATGGTAATAATGTCTGGTCTGTTCTGATTTTTCATAAGCACGTTAAGAGAATGTCGAGTGGCCTTAATCTATTTAATCGAGGGTGTTTTAAATTTTTCAAGTCGGGGCGCCGATTTCTCCTTTGAAAATGCCTGAAATGATGAGAAAAGTCAAAGGATGAGCTTAAGCTGCTTAAGCAAAATCAGCTGATTCAGCGTGTTATTACTCCAGCATTATCTTGGTGAAAAAGCCTGTATTTCCCACCGCGACGTTGAGTGAATTTTGCTACACTAGGGACATCAAAATTGCCGGAATTGAAAGTGCTGCCATTTAAGCTGTGGGTGGATGCCGATGCCTTACCAAGAATTTTAAAAGATGTGATTATCCGGGCTTCTGACCGCTATCAGCTCGAAGTAATTTTTGTAGCCAATCAGAATGTGGGCATTACTCCATCGGTGCGGATTAAATCTCTGCAGGTCATGAGCGGCGCAGATGCGGCCGATCAGGAAATTGTTGAGCGGATGCAGGCCAACGATATTGTGGTGACCCAAGATATTCCACTGGCAGCGCAGGTGATTGAAAAGGGCGGTATTGCGATTCATCCACGTGGTGAAATCTATACCACTGCCAATGTTAAAGCGCGGCTGCATTTACGTGATTTTATGGATACTCTACGCGGCGCTGGCGTGCAGACTGGTGGGCCACCGCCAATTTCTGAGCGCGATAAACGTGAATTTTCCAGCAGTCTGGATCAGACCATTCAAAAACAAAAACGTAAAACCGGCTGAATTACATGCCTTCAAAAAATAATATTGCCCTGACTTATATGCTGCTGGTGTTTATCTGGGCCTCGACACCGCTGGCGATTGTCTGGAGTGTGTCGGATCTGCATATGCTGTGGGCGCTGGCTTTACGTTTTTTTATTGCCTTGCCGCTGGCCTTTATCTTTTTGTTGCTGCTCAAAGTGCGTTTTCCGGTTGATCAGACGGCATTGCATAGTTATGTGGCCGGTTCCTGCAGCCTGTTTGGTTCCCAGATTTTTACCTATCTGGCCACCAGCTATTTAAGTTCAGGCATGATTGCACTGATGTTTGGTCTGGCGCCGATTATTGCCGGCCTGATCGGGCGTTTTGCCTTTCAGCAGCGTCTGAAAAAACTGCAATGGTTCGGGATGCTGGTTGCAGTGCTGGGACTGGGTATTATCTGTTGGGGCGGAGAAAACCAGCATGTACAGCCGGTCGGGATTGGTCTGATGCTGCTGAGCGTGCTGATTTATGCCATGTCCATTTTCTGGGTCAAAAAAGTGAATGCCAAGGTGGAACCTGTGGCACAGGCCACTGGTTCAATCCTGATTTCAACCTTGATGGCAATTTTGATGTTGCCAATAATCTGGCCTTATGCACCGACTGAAATTCCGGAAACCAAGGCTTTATTCTCTTTGCTGTATACGGTGGTGATGGCTTCACTGATTGCCATGTTCTGTTATTTTAAGCTGGTACAGAATATTCAGGCGACCACATTGTCACTGACCACTGTCATGACCCCAATGCTGGCCCTGCTAATTGGTGCATTTCTGAATCAGGAAGCCCTGAGCTTGACAGTGCTGATCGGAGCTTTGGTCTTATTGTTTGGCTTGTTCTTATATTTCTTCCATGATTTACGTGCAAGCCGGGCGTTGGCACGTAAACAGGCACATCCTGAAACTTATTTGGATTGACACTGCTGGATGACTTCGGCCAGTTTGCTGCGGTCTTGCGGGTGTAAAGTAATAAAATAGGCCCCGGTACGATAGCGGCCATTATCTTCGGCATTGCTATAGACCACCTGGGCAGTTGCAGCAATATGAAAGAAATTTTCCGGATGACTTAAGGTCACGTGAATATAGCTGCCATCGGCAATTTCACGCTCACTGTAGAAGCTTAAACCGCTTTCGGAAAAGTTGACCTGTTCTGGTACAGGTAACATGCTTTGTACAATTGCATCGTATAAAGAACCGGTAATCAGGTTTAATTTTTGGTTGAATAAGGATAAGATTCGAGCAATTTGTTGATCTTTTTCAGATAATTGTTCTAATTCGTAGTTAAGCGCATGATCAAATTGATCTAATTCAGCGAGTAGTAGAAAATAACGCGGCAACATAAAATTAGGATCGTAAGGATCATTAAGAGCAACTTGATCAGAAATAAGCTGATAGTTGATTCTCAACGCAGCATCGATACGTGACATCACGCGACGTTCATTTTGAGCGTTTTGATGCTGTAAATTTTCCATAATGTATTACCTCGGACTAGATGGTATGTTTAAACCAATCTCGCTATATATAGGGTTGAGATATACGCGCGCTCGGCGCAGTAATCACTTTATTTCTTTTATTGCTCTGGTTTCAATGATCGGTCTCACTTTAGGTGTTGCTGTTCTGATTACAGTGTTATCTGTGATGAACGGATTTGACCGTGAATTGAAGAACCGGGTCTTGGGGATGATTCCGCAAGCGACTGTTTCATCTACCCAGATTTTAACAGATTGGCCTGAACTTGCAAAAAAAGTTGAGCAACATGAGCATGTTACAGGTGCTGCACCGTTTACCCAATTACAGGGGATGTTGACCGCACACGGTCAGGTTTCCGGCATTATGGTGACCGGTATCGAGCCGGAATATGAGAAGAAAGTTTCGATTATTCATCAGCATATGGTGGAAGGCAGCATTGATAACCTGAAAAAAGGCGAGTTTGGGATTGTGCTGGGCAAGCAAATGACCGATGCCTTGGGCCTCAGTTTAAATGACAGTATTACTTTGGTCTTGCCTGAAGCAACGCCATCACCGGCCGGTGTGGTGCCACGTTTTAAACGTTTTACCATTGTGGGGATTTTCAGCATTGGTGCCGAAGTTGATTCGATGATGGGCTATATCGCCCTGAATGATGCTTCGACCCTGTTACGTCTGCCGGATGGCGCACAAGGCGTACGCATGAAGCTGGACGATATTTTTGCCGCACCTACCGTTGCCAACGACATTGTGAGTGAACTGCCAGCCAATTTCTATGCTTCAGACTGGACCTATACCCATGGTAACCTGTTCAGTGCGATTCAGATGGAAAAGGCCATGGTCAGCCTGTTACTGTTCTTAATCGTTCTGGTCGCAGCCTTTAATATTGTCTCATCTCTGGTGATGGTGGTGACTGACAAAAAAGCCGATATCGCAATTTTACGGACCTTAGGTGCATCTCCGGGCACGATTACCCGAATCTTTATGGTGCAAGGGACCGTGATTGGCGTGATCGGGACAGTCTCCGGCGCGATTCTTGGAATTATTTTTGCCTCCAGCATCAGTGGTTTTATTGCCTGGCTGAACAATGTTTTGGGCTTGAATCTGTTTGATGCCTATTTCATTAACTACTTACCATCGCATTTAAGATGGCAAGATGTCGTGGTCATTGTCAGCCTGTCTTTAATTTTAAGTTTCCTGGCCACAATTTATCCGGCGTTACGCGCGGCGAAAATTCAACCTGCAGAGGCGCTTCGTTATGAATAAAACTGTACTAGAAGCCAAACAGGTCACTAAACATTTTACTGACGGCAAAACCACAGTAGATGTACTGCGCGGCCTCGATTTAAAAATCGAACAGGGACAATTTGTGTCGATTGTCGGCGCCAGTGGTTCAGGTAAAAGTACCTTGCTGCACGTCCTTGGCGGGCTTGATCGTCCAAGTCAGGGCGAGGTTTATTTAAATGGCCAGCGCTTTGACAATTTAGGCGAAGCTGAGCGTGGTTATTTGCGTAACCAATATCTGGGCTTTGTTTATCAGTTCCACCATTTGCTACCTGAATTTAGTGCGCTGGAAAATGTGGCAATGCCCTTGATGCTGCGTAAGGAAAGCAACTTTAAAGAAGTCAAACAGCAGGCCGAATATCTGCTGGATCGGGTAGGCTTATCGCATCGATTGACCCATAAACCGGGTGAACTGTCGGGTGGTGAACGTCAGCGTGTGGCCTTGGCGCGTGCCATTGTCACCAAGCCGGCAGTCATGCTGGCTGATGAACCGACCGGGAACCTGGACCGTAAAACCGCCATCAAGATTTTTGAGCTGTTACGCGAGCTGCGCCGTGAGTTTAATATGGCCATGCTAATTGTGACCCATGATGAAGAGCTGGCCAAATCGGCCGATACCATTTTGCATATGCAGGATGGCATCTGGGTACCCGACTAAAACCCGATTATCAGATCAATGACCCTTGAAGCCCACTCCGGTGGGCTTTATGCTTGCTCAAAATAAAAATAAGACAGAAAACGACATGTTCAAAATCATGGGTGCCGGCTGGATTGTAGGTATTGCCTGTATGGGCAAAACGCTATGGCCGATGCTGGATTTCCCGCTCTGGTTGTCAGGCCTGTTACTGATTATCCTGCTTTTACAGCAAATAGCTGCTTTACATTGGTCCCATCTGGGCATCCAATTGATTAATACCTGTGTGGCATTTGTCATTACATTTTTGTTGGGGCTGAATTTTGCCCAAAACCAGTTGCAAGAGCGGTTGATATTTCGTGAACTGACCCGCCAGCCGGCAGAGGTGGTGGTCTATGTCCAGCAAATCAATCAGCTGGGTAGCAGCCAGCTCCGGCAACCGGTTCAGGTGCTGAACCGGCATAGCCAGCCGGTGCAATGGCTGGCCTTGCTGCCGGCTGAACAGGAACTACAGCTGGGGCGTTATTATCGTTTACAGGGGCAGACCTTGCCGGCGCACAGTTTTGCCGTTCCGGGTGCGTTTGATGTAGAGCAGTGGTATCTCCAGCAAAATATCATGAGCGGCTTTCAGGTCCAGTCGATTGTGGAACTGACTGAATCGGAACTGTATCGGCTGGGATTTGGGGCACATTTAAGACAGCATCAGCAACTCTGGCCGCAATTTAAATTGTGGATCGAAACACAGCGTTTACAGATTCGTGACTTTATCCAGCAGCAGGCATTGCAGCATCCCGGCTTAATACTGGCACTGCTGACTGGCGATAAAAGTTTACTCGATGAAGCCACCGAGCAGCAGTTTCAGCGTTTCGGGATGAGTCATTTGCTGGCGATTTCCGGGCCGCATGTGCTGATTTTTGCCGCCATGCTGTGTTTTGTGCTGCAGCGCCTGGTCACTCGCTATTGGCCCGAATTATATGCGCAATTGCCCCGAAGTTATCTGCTGTTGCTGCCGTTTATGGGCTGTGTATTTGTATATTGTGCCTATGTTGGGTTTGAAATTCCTGCGCTCAGGACTTTACTGATTTGTCTGGTGGCAGGCGCCTGCCTGTTGCTAAAGCAGCCTATACAGCCGCTGTCTTTGCTGATTGGTAGTGCTTCGTTATTGCTGCTGCTTGATCCGTTGAGTGTGCTGTCGGCGGCATTCTGGCTGTCTTATGGCGCCTGCTTTGTGCTGTTAAGGATTTACCAGACCCTCCGGCAACAACCGGTGCATCCGCAGCAGACGTTGATGCAGAAATTGTGGCAGGGCTTCCGGCTGTTATTTGAATCGCAATGGAAAATTTTTATTGCGCTGTTTCCGCTGATGATCATCTTCTTCAAGCAGATTGCCTGGATTGCGCCGCTGAGTAATCTATTGGCCATTCCCTGGATCGGTCTGGTGACTGTACCGCTGGATATTCTGGCCGGTTTAAGTTTTTATCTGGCGGAACCGCTGAGCCAGTTGCTGTTTCAGCTCAATGACTTGGCGCTAAGTCTGTTATTGGGTTGTTTGCAGTTGCTGGATTTGCTGTTTGTGCCACAACTGATTCCGGTTGCGCTGAGCCCACCGATGCTGCTGAGTCTGGTGCTGGGACTGATGATTTTATTTCTTCCCGCAGGTCTAGTGCCTAAAGCCT
Source organism: Acinetobacter sp. YH12112 (assembly GCF_013418945.1). Lineage (NCBI taxonomy): Bacteria > Pseudomonadati > Pseudomonadota > Gammaproteobacteria > Moraxellales > Moraxellaceae > Acinetobacter > Acinetobacter sp. YH12112. The sequence goes on from NZ_VPBA01000009.1 coordinate 9,323, forward strand.
GGTCAGCGCTGTGCTTGTTGCCTTTGCTGTTTCAGGATCAGTTTTCTCGGCAGGTGGAACTTACTGTGCTGGATGTTGGGCAGGGGCAGGCAATCTTTTTACGCTATCGTGAACACAGCATGATGATTGATATGGGCGGTCATTATGATGAACAGAAATGGAGTATCGGCCGGCAGATTATCCAGCCCTTTTTAAGTGTCAAAGGCGTGCAGCAGTTAGATTATTTATGGTTGACCCATCTGGATCAGGATCATAGCGGCGCTTATCAGACCTTAAAGCCACAGTTACAGGTGCAACAGGTCTATGCCAATGCTCAGCTTGAAGTAAATCCTCATAGCCATTTTGACTATTGCCAGCAAGGACAGCAATGGCAGTGGCAGCCGGGCATCCAGATACAGGTACTCTCTCCGAAACCGGAGCAGTTAAATCCTGTAGAACAGCAGAAAAATGAAAGTTCCTGTGTGCTGCTGGTCGAGTTTGCACAGGCTCAGCCTTATTCTCGCTTTTTATTGATGGGTGATGCAGGCTGGCCGACTGAATATCAGTTATTACAGGATTATCCGGATTTAAAAGTGGATGTGCTGGTACTTGGCCATCATGGTAGCCGGCACAGTTCATCTTACCAGTTTTTAAAACAGCTGGAGCCTAAACTGGCAATTGCATCGGCGGGGCTGAATAACCGTTATGGCCATCCGAGCACGCAGGTAAAAGCCCGACTGAACGCCTTAAAAATTCCCTTATGGCAGACCGCGCAGCAGGGTAGCATCCAGTTTTATCCCACTGAGAATGAGGTGCTACCGTATCGGCATATGCGGGTTTGGCTGCGGCGTGATTAAGCGGAATTAGCTTTGGTATTTTGAATTAACGCCAAGGCTTCATCCGTAGGAATATCATAAATCCGTCTTAAGGCTGGATGTGCCTTAAAGCGTTTATAACTCCAGTGATAATGTTCCGGATGCTGGGCAATCAGCTGTTCAATCTTCTGGTGAATCATTGCGGTGCCTTCATTGGCAGAACAGTCGTAGAGCCGTGCGTCCATGGCTTCAATGAAAATATCAAAACCTTGCTGTTCATTGCGCAGTGCATACAGAAACAGGGCAGCGGCTTTAGTTTTTTGAATCAGCTTGGCGCTCAGGTTGCTGGATTCAAGTGGCAGACCAAAATAGTGAATCATTTCACCCCCCAAATGCGGGGTGTGGTCCGGCAAAATTACCGTGGTTCCACCTTGTTTTAGTGCCTTAAAAATCTGACGAATACCGCTGTCATTGGTCGGCACCAGATTGGCCTGTTCACGGCTGCGAGCATTACGGACAAACTCATCAGCCGATGGATTTTTTACCGGTTTATACATGATGGTCATTTCAGTATGCTGCGCCACCCAGGCATTCATGATTTCCCAGGTGCCAAAATGCGGCACAATCAGCACCACGCCTTTTTGCGCAGCCAGTGCCTCATGTAACAGCTGTTCGCCATGCACCTGATGAATGCGGGAAATATTCTTGTGGTTTTCTGCACCCCAGATATTAAAAAACTCAAAATAAGAGGTGAGTTCATTGCGAATGGCCTGACGCGCCAGCTGTTCGCGCTCAGTTGCATCTAAATGCGGCAAGGCAATATTTAAATTGAGGCGAATCACCTGAGAGGTCTTGCTGAGCTGAAAGACATTCAAAAATGCCGCCAATACGCGGGCCGCCCAGCGGGAAAGGCTGAGAGGCTGTCGACTGACAAAATGAAGTAAACGAGAGATAGTCGTTGGGGCGAGTTTATCAGTCATTCAGTATAGTGAAATCTAAAGAAAAGGTTAAAAATGAAAATATTATAGGGGAAAACATTCAATTTAGACAGCAATCAGTTTTTCGGCGTATATAATGGAGGAAAATTAACTCGAGTTTTGGATTGTTTTTATGTCCGATTGGCCGCCTAAACCAGAAAATGAAATCAAGAATAGCCATCCACCCACAGCACAACAACCGACAGGAAACGAATGGAAGTTACTGGAAAAAGCGGTTTTAGCCTCTGTTGAAGAACAGCGCCGCGCCAGACGCTGGGGAATTTTCTTTAAGTTCCTGACCTTTGCCTATATTTTTATTCTGCTGGTGATTATGGGTAAAGGCTGTAGCAATAATTCCGCTACGGCCGTGACCAGCAGTTCGCATATTGCCGTGGTCGATATTGTGGGTACCATCGCAGCGGATAAACAGAGCGTCAATAGTGAAAATACCATTAAATCACTGCGTAAAGCCTATGAAGCAAGCGGCAGTAAGGCGGTGGTGTTAAATATTAATTCACCGGGCGGATCACCGGTTCAGTCCGATGAAATCTGGCAGGAAATCCAGTATTTAAAACAGCAGCATCAGGATAAAAAACTGTATGCGGTGATTGGCGATACCGGTGCTTCAGGGGCTTATTATATTGCTTCAGCCGCCGATGAAATTATTGCCAATCCATCTAGTCTAGTTGGTTCGATTGGAGTGATTATGCCGAATTATGGCGTCAGTGGCTTAATGCAAAAGCTGGGTGTTGAAGATCGCACCATGACCTCCGGTGAAAATAAGGCATTGCTGTCGATGACACAACCGGTGGATCCAGCGCAAAAAGCCCATGTTCAGGGTGTACTAGATAATGTGCATGCGCATTTCATTACTGCAGTCAAACAGGGCCGTGGCAACAAGTTAAAAGCCAATGATCCGACCTTGTTCTCCGGCTTATTCTGGACCGGCGATCAGGCGTTGAAACTGGGGATTATTGACCGTCTGGGCAGTATGAATACTTTAAAACGTGAATTAAAAGTCGACAAAACCGTCAACTATACCATTGAATATAATCCGCTAGATTCGATGCTGGGTCGTATGGGCACTGCGGTAGGTCAGGGGATGGCCAGCGCTGTATCGCAGCAGATTCAATCTGAACAAAGTACCAAATTACAATGAAACCATTAATCCATTTTGCTCACGCCAATGGCGTACCGTCACGGGTCTATCAAAAACTATTTCAGCATCTGCAAGATGATTATGACGTGATTGATGTGCCTTTGCTCGGGCCAGATAAACGTTATCCAATCGATAATCACTGGAACAGTCTGACCCAGCAGGTGATTGACAGTATTGTGCGGCAGGCACAAGGCCGCAAGGTGATTGCACTGGGTCATTCACTTGGTTCGGTGCTGAGCTTTCAGGCCGCGCAGCAACGCCCGGAACTGTTTTCCCAGCTGATCATGCTGGATCCGCCAATGATCATGGGTAAAGAAGCCTTAGTGATGCATGTAGCGAAACTGTTGAAGCTGAAAGCCCTCGATAAAATGTCACCGGCGGGATTGTCTAAACGCCGCCGTGATCATTGGGAGTCACGTCAGCAGGCGGCCGAGCTGCTCAGACCCAAAGGCTTTTATCAAGATTTTGATCCGGACTGTTTTCAGGCTTATATCGACCATGCACTGACAGAAGATCCTGTACGTGGTGGGGTGACGCTTACCATTCCTAAAATGGATGAAGTACAGATTTTCCGTACCAATCCATCTTTATGGTGGTTGCCACAGGCCAAATTGAAAGTACCGGCACAACTGGTGGTGGCCGAGAAAGGTCCGTTTCTGGCCCGCAAGTTTCCACAGCAAATTGAGAAGAAATTCGGGATTCCTTTTCATGTTGCGCCGGGCGGTCATATGTTCCCACTGGAACAGCCTGAGCAAGTGGCACAGATGATTAAATCCTTATTACAGGATCAGGCACCTTAAGATTACTTTTGGGAAAAATCAGGTCATAAAAAAACGCATCCTCGGATGCGTTTTTTTATAGATATTACTTTTTATTTTAGCGCTGACAGAACTGTAGCGGTTGCGCTAACACCTGACCACGATACAGCACCGCGTTTGGTGTGTGCTGCAGCGTACCACTACAAATCCATTCCACCACTTGCGGATAAATCAGATGTTCCAGCACATGCACACGATTGGCCAAGCTTTCCACGCTGTCCTGATGCGATACAGTAAGTACCCCTTGGGCCAGCGCCTGACCGGCATCCAGCTCGGCAGTCACATAATGTACCGTACAGCCATGATAGACATCACCCGTGTTTAACACCCGTTGATGAGTATGCATGCCTTTGTAATGCGGCAGCAGAGAAGGGTGAATGTTCAGCATTTTCCCTTCCCAGGCTTTAACAAACTTGGCGCTTAAAATGCGCATAAAGCCTGCCAGCACCACCAGATCAACCTCCCAGTCTAAAAGCTGTTGATGCATCACATCATCAAAACTTTCACGGTCTGGGTATTGCTTGTGTTCAATTACCGCAGTGGCAATACCGGCTTTTTGGGCACGTTCCAGCGCATAGGCTTCAGGCTTGTTGGAAATGACCCCAACAATTTGCCCGGAAAGACGGGCATCAATCAGGGCCTGTAAGTTCGATCCACTGCCTGAAACAAGTACAGCAATTTTCAACATAGACAATTACGCAAAAATCACACGGATTTTTTCGTCAGCACCTTCAACAGATTCTGCATTGTCAACAATGTGACCCATTGCCCAAGCTTTTTCGCCCAACTGGTTCAGCAATTCAACAGTTTTGTCAGCATCCGCTGCATCCACTGCCAATACCATACCAACGCCACAGTTAAAGGTACGGTACATTTCGAATTGTTCAACACCGCCTTCTTTTTGCAGCAGTTTGAACAGTTCTGGCCATTCCCAAGAGGATTCGTTAATTACCGCTTGCGCACCATTTGGCAGAACGCGTGGTAAGTTACCAGGTAAACCGCCACCGGTGATGTGCGCCATTGCGTGAACATCAACAGATTTAAGTAATTCAAGAATAGGTTTGACATAAATACGGGTTGGCTCCATCGCTGCATCTGCCAGCGGACGGCCATCTACGATTTGAGTCAGGTCAACGTTTTTCACGTCCAGAATTTTACGAAGCAGAGAATAGCCGTTTGAGTGTGCACCTGAAGACGCAACACCAATCAGAACATCACCCGCTTTGACTTTAGAGCCATCAATAATTTTGCTTTGCTCAACCACGCCTACGCAGAAACCTGCAAGGTCATAATCTTCGCCTTCATACATGCCTGGCATTTCAGCAGTTTCACCGCCAACCAGTGCACAGCCCGCAAGCTCACAACCTTGACCGATCCCGGTAACTACATTGGCTGCAACATCAACGTTTAAGTGACCAGTTGCATAGTAGTCGAGGAAGAACAGTGGTTCTGCGCCACAAACCAGCAGGTCGTTCACACACATGGCCACCAGATCCTGACCAATAGTGTCATGACGGTTTAAATTAAGGGCTAAACGTAATTTTGTACCAACACCGTCTGTGCCTGATACGAGAACAGGTTCTTCATAACCTTTAGGAATTTTACAAAGTGCGCCAAAGCCGCCTAATCCGCCCATCACTTCAGGACGAGTGGTGCGTTTCGCAACAGATTTAATTCGATCGACTAACGCGTCACCGGCTTCGATGTCGACACCAGCATCTTTATAGCTTAAACCAGGGGTAGGGTTAGAAGTTGAGTTGCTCATAATGAAGTCTCCGCATTCGCGCGGGGGATTATAACCCGAATATACGAAACTCTTATGTTATTTATGCGCTAAAATGCTATCTTTATTAAAATATTTTACTTTATATAACGATTACACTGCAAAAAGGCGAGATTCTATGGCAGATCGTACTTTACGTCGCATTTTTATCCTTGCCGGGATAGCTTTAATTTTTTGGATTTTATATTTACTCAAGCCGGTCGTTATTCCATTTATTGTCGCCTTTCTTGTGGCTTATCTGTTCAGTCCACTGGTTGATACTTTATATCGGGTTGGGGTGCCGCGCTGGTTATCCATCAGCATCGTTTTTGTCGGAATCGGGATTCTACTGACCGTGGCAGTCTGGTACATCATTCCGCTGGTCTGGAAACAGCTGATGATTGCCCGCGACAGTATTCCGGTCGGAATTAACTGGATCAATACTACCTTTTTGCCCTGGATTTCTGAAACCTTTAATGTCGATGAGATGGAAATTGATACCACGCATATGTCAACCATTATCATGGACTATGTGCAGACCAATTACAGCGCCGACAGCATTCAAGCCATGATTTTACGGGTGGCGCAGTCCGGTCTGAACTTTATCCAGATTGGCGGGACCATTGTTTTAATTCCAATTATTGCCTTCTATTTTCTGCTCGACTGGGACCGTATGCTGGACAGTCTGCGCCGTTTAATTCCACGTCCGTATGAGCGCAGCACCCTGCATATTGTGAATGAATGCCATAACGTATTAGGCGCGTTTGTCAAAGGTCAGTTCCTGGTGATGATCCTCCTAGGTGTGGTCTATGCCACCGGTCTGCAACTGATTGGTCTGGACGTTGGCCTGATTATCGGGATGGTGGCAGGTCTGGCCAGTATCATCCCATATTTAGGTTTTGCGGTCGGGATTATTGCTGCGGTCATTGCCACCTTATTGCAGTTTGGTATCGACTGGATGCAACTGTTCTTGGTGCTGGTGGTGTTTATGATTGGTCAGGCGGTAGAAGGCTACGTGCTGCAACCGTTTTTACTGGGCGATAAAATTGGACTGTCACCGGTAGCAGTGGTATTTGCTGTACTGGCTGGTGCGCAACTGGCCGGTTTCCTCGGGATGTTAATTGCCTTGCCGGTTGCCGCGGTAATTGTGGTCTTGCTGCGTCATGCCCGGGATTGCTATGAACGCAGTCAGTGGTATGGACAGTCGACGGCTATCATTCATCATGACCAGCAAACGGGCAGTATCAGCATAGAAACTGATCAGGTGGATGTCGATATTGATCTTGAGAAAGATCAGACAAAGCCACTGCAACAGACTGAAAAATCGAGTAAGATGAATTCTCTTGATCCTAAAGATGTTTAACGAAGGCCTATTCTGTATATGCGTCAACTGCAGCTTGATATAGAACCTCAACTCGATGCCCGAATCAGTGATTTTTCTGGTCCGGGCTGGGGCCATGTAATTGACGCAGTGCGCCAGTTGCATGCGGGACTGGTTAACCGTTTTTATGTTTATGGCGGTGCGGGTACCGGCAAAAGCCATCTGCTTTCGGCGATTTGCGATTCTTATCTGGAAATTGGCAAATCCGCGATTAAAGTCTCTTTGCTGGAACTTCTGGATGCCCCGACCGAAGCCATTACTTCTTTAGATCATTTTGATCTGGTCTGTCTGGATGATATTGAAGCGATTAGCGGCGTGCCGCATTGGCAGCGCGCGGTATTTCATTTAATCAATTACAGCAATGAAATGGGCGGGCAATTGGTGTTTTCATCACGTTTTGCCCCGATTGAACTGAAACTGGAATTGCCCGATTTACAGTCCCGTTTAACTCAGGCTGTGAGTGTGAAAGTGCCGACTGGCAGCCTGTTTGCCGACCGTCAGGCTTTGGTAACTTCGGTGCTGCAACGTAAAGGTATTCAGATTGATCAGCAGATTATTGACTACTTGCTGTTACATGGTCCGCAGCAGACTTCAATGCTGTTACAAAGCCTGCAACAACTGATTCAGCTGCTAAAAGGCGAAAAAACCAAACTGAGCGGTGCGAATTTGCGTCAGATCTACGCATTAATTGACGAATATCGGTAAAATACAAAAAAACTTGAGTAATTACTCTAGCTATGACAAATTACACTCAAAATAAGTCTTAGTTGCAAGGAAGCTGCAACTTAAAAATAAAAATGAATAAATAGGTTAAGGAGTAAGCTTATGCTCAAGCGGAGCATCGGCATTGGTATGCTGTTTATTGCGGGACATGCTTATAGTAGCAATATTGTTGTCACCATCACTGAAGATATTCAAGCCAATGATAAAGAATGTTCACTGCGCGAAGCAGTCGAGTATATTAATTTGGGGTTGCCGGAAGAAGGCTATAATGGCTGCGGTGGCGAAAATTCCTCCAATGTCATTCTGTTAGAAAAACACGCCGTTTATAAACTCAATCAGCAGTTAAAAATCACCCAACCCTTAAGCATTAAAACCACCTATGACACCGGCTTGAAAGAAAACAATATCAAAGGCCTGAACAATGCCATTATCGAAATGGCTGGTAATGAACGTATTTTTCATATTGAAAGCAGCGATGATAAACGTATTCAGGTCAACCTGAGCGAAGTCAGCCTGCAAGGCTGTGGCAGCGACAGTTGCCGTCCCAATCAGGGCGGTCTGATTCTGAACCATGAATACCTGGTGCTGGATTATGTCAAGCTGAGTCAGGGTCGAGCCAACCAGGGCGGCGCCATCTATAATCTGGCTGAAGAGGGAGAGAATATCGCGCCAGCCTTTATTGAAATTAAAAACAGTTTAATCCAGCACAACCATGCCACCGAGGGTGGCGCCATCTATAGCCGACTGCCAAGCTTCCGGATTTATGCAGCGGTGTTTAGCGACAACAAAACCAGCGATCTGGCATCTGCCAACCTCTACACCCAGTTACCTACAGAAGATGTCGAAAATCTCAAGCTGCTGGCCGCTGCCAATACCATCAGCAGTACGACCTTTAACCGCAATGAAGGCTATGTGCTGAACCTGAGAGACAATATCGGGGTCAATAACGTCACTTTAATGGGCAATAGCGCAGGGGTACGTTTAGAAGCCCCGGCAGGAAAAGGCTATATTGCCAACAGTATTCTGCTGGCCAATCCACATCCTGTGACGGCGCAGTCTGCTAACTGTAGCAAAGAGGCAGCCGATCAAAGCGTGCTGCAAAACAATCTGGTCTCTGAAGAATGTGGAACGGGCGATGCCAATTACCCGAACCAGATCTGGCAGGGTAGCCATATTTTTAGCGGGAATATCCTGGAAGGCGCCTGTAAGGTGCTGAGTGAAGATGAGGACGCATTATTCTGCCCGTATCAGGTTAAAGAAGAACAGTTCCTGGGCTATATTCGCCCACGTATTTTACTGAATTACCAGACCCTGGCTGACTCTCCAATCGTCAACAAAGGCTATGCACAAGTGGGCACCACTGAGCAGGTTACTTGTGCCTCGGCAGATCAGCGCGGGGTGAACCGAGCTTCGGATAATACCTTGTGTGACCGTGGTGCAATTGAAATTACCGTACCTGATGCCTCAGGTCTCATTGGTCGGGATATTCTGGCCGGTGAAATTGCCGAAATGTCGGTCAGCGATTTAATTGGTGATAGTGATCTGGTACCAGCCGAGTTCTGTGATAGCCTGTTTAGCAGCAATCCGACCGGGAAAGCCTGGCAAGCCGGCTGTGTGCAGATTGAGCAGACCCAGACCAGTTCCAAAGGCCAACTGACAATTGATGAGCAGGGCAAGATTATTTATACCCCGGATTCTGCTTGGCATGGCGCAGATGTTTTTAAAATTAAACTGGTGACCACCAGTACACGTTTTAATACCACCAAACCGTATGTAGAAATTCGTGTACAAGTGATTCAGGCACCTGAAAACCACATGGATAGTGACAAAATTAAAACATCTGGCGGAGCAGTGGCTGGCTATGGCGTGCTCATGTTGATGTTATTGGCAGCTTGGCGCCGTAAAAAATAAAAACAGGGAAAGGGAATGAAAAATTATAAAAAAGCACTCTTGGGAGTCATGATTGTCAGTGCCATGTCATTAATGGCCGCAGAAGACCGTACTATTTATGTCACCACATTTGCCGATGAAAATGGTGAAAACCCGGATAAATGTTCGCTACGTGAAGCCTTGGTGGCGGCCAAACAGAACAAAGCCTTTGGGGGCTGTAGTGTCGGCAATACCAACTATATTGCAGTGGATTATATCCGTCTGCAAGCGGGTGAATACAAGTTAAATGCTGAATTACGCCCGCAGTCCAATGTGCGGATTATGGGCGCAACACCGCTTGATTACAGCAAGAAAGATCCTATTACCCACCGTTATCCGGCGCTGATACCGCATCAGACCATTATTAACGGCCAGGGGCTGCATCGTATTGTTAATACGCTCGACAGTCAGGCCAATGTCATGTTTGACGATCTGACCCTTAAAAATGGCTATAGCGATGGGCTGGGCGGGGCTTTACTGGTTGCCGGACCGTTGACCTTGACCAATACCGCAATTCTGGATTCGCAGGCAGCGCGGGGTGGTGCACTGTATATTGCTGCCCATAATCAGGAACAGCCAATTACGGTGGTGAATAGCCTGATTCAGGGGAACAGCGCCAGTGTCGGCAGTGTGCTGGCGATGGACTGTACGGCAAATCTAGCAGATACCCAGGCCAATATCACCATTCAGCAAAGCAGTGTCATTCAAAATGGCAACAGCAACAGCCTGAGTAGCTTTGATTTTTGTGGCAAGCCGCGTCTGACTTTAACCAATACCACAGTGGCTAAAAATAAAGCGAACTTAACGCAGGGGCATATTTTTAACCTGGCCAATGGCCCGGAGCACCGCCTCAGTACGCAATCGGTCTTCAGTTTAAATAACAATACCATTGTCGAAAATGAGGCCGCCAGCACCTTCTATTATGATGATTCAGGCATCAAAGTATTAAGATTTAATGTGCTGGCATTTAATACCGGAAAATCATGCCGTTATGCGTTGAATAATGGCAATTTAACCGAGCGGCAACCGAATATCAGCTCATCACGCAATGCGCTAATTTTCCCGAATGCACAAAGTGTAGAGCAGGGGGTATGTGACCTGCCGGAAACGCTCGCGAGCACAGAAGAAAACTCAATGAGCTCGGTGAATCTGAGTGGCAAGCAGTTAAGTGATGTGCTCTATCCAATGCAGCCGGCTTCAGCCTATAACTTATTCCTGCCGTTATATTATCCAAAAAATCTGGACAATGATGCGGACCTGGTCAATGTCGAAGGATTTGGCTGTGAAGTGTCAGATCAGCGTGGTTTACAGCGTGTGACTGATGGCACCCTGATTTTAGATCCAGAACAGAAAAACAGCTGTGAAATTGGTTCGGTTGAACTCATGCGTATGACCGCAGCAGATATTGTCAATCTGAAAAACGTGTCGCATGTGACCTTGTTTGACAGCTATCAGCAGGAGATTGACCGTTTAAAAGCGCTGGTTCAGGCACCAGAGAAAAATAAAGAGCTGTTGGCCCAACATCAGGCAGATCTGCAAAACTATGAAAATTTACTTAAATTTTCCAAGCAAAAACAGAAGTATCGGACTATTTATATCGATCCATTTGCACTGGCCCTCAAGCATGATGAGCCAAATGCCGATGGTAGCGTGGCACAATTGCTGGAACTAAAACCGGAACACTTTAATATCAGTACAGAAGTCTATGGTATTGGCGGTGGTTTAGAAGATGTGGCCTTTGACCGCAGTAAACTGCTGCATGATCCAAACCTGAAATGCGAATGGGATGCCGATGTAAAACGGATTCTGTTCTATCGGGTCGATGATCAGGTGACCCAGAATATTGATTCTGCCTATTGTGCCTATACCATTACGTCGGTGACGGATCCAACTGTTCAGTCGAGTGGTTTGCTTGAAGCAAAATTCATGAACATCAAACCGATTGCCAAAGCCGACCGCTACACCATTGAATATGGTTCGGATTTGAAAATTAATGTCAATCCGCTGGAAAATGACAGTGATGATGGCGATGGACCTGTCAATACACTGCTGTCTGGACAAAATAAACCGGCCTTTTATACCGATAGCAATGGACTTGAATTGCCAATCCGTTTAACCAATGTGCCTTCAAGTGTACTGGTCACGGCAGACCGGAGTGGTCCATGTCCAGGGGATTATGTGCGTGAAACTTGTTATGGCGGAAACCTGCAGATTCAGGTGCGTAACAGCTATAGCCCGTTTGATTATGAGCTGAAATACACGGTATTTGATGCTGAACAGGAGCTGTCTAATGAGGCGACCATCAGCCTGATCAATACCGCGAAAAACAGCAATACTGAAGGAAGCGGTGGTGGAAGTCTAGGGCTTGCTGGATTATTTGGTTTATTGGGTATGGCAGCATATCGTGTACGCCGTCAGTTTAAGTCCTAAATCATGAATTCAGTGAGTGTAAAAAAGCCTCTTTCAAGAGGCTTTTTTATGGACCAGCATTGGGTTGATGCTTGGCTTAACCGCTTAGTATTCCGTCGGCGTGATATATTTATTGATATATTCTTCACGAATCAGTACGCGTTCTTCAGGCGTGGCCTTCTGCATTCTTTGGCCCAGTTCCTTACGTTCCTGGGTACTCATTTTTTGCCAGGTTTCACGCATTTTCTGCTTTTCTGCATCGGGTAGCTGGATAAACCAGTCCATACGCTGCTGCAAAGAAGCACTTTTATCGGACGGTAGTTCTTTTAAATTCTGATAACGCTTGATTAAGGCCAATTGTTCTTCATCTGAGAGGGTTTCCCAGCTTTCAACAATTTTCGTATCTGCATCTTTGGAGAAAATCCAGAAACGCTCAAAGCCAGCAAAGCTGGTTTGTAAAAAGCCCAGCGCACAGAAGGCGAATGCTAAACGTTTAGCTGCCATGTTGAACTTTATCCTCACCCAGCACCAATAACATTTCTAGATCTTCCATCATTTGTGGTGAAAGTTTTGGCGTAGCCACCACCTGATTTTGCGGTTGCGCGGTCATTTCTACCGAATTTGGTAAAATGACGAATCCTGCAATGGCAGCCGCAAGTGCAAAACCGGACATTTTCCACAGGTCATAGCGTGATGTCTGCTTATCCTGAATCTGATCCAGAACATGATTCATCACCACAGCTTTGTCTTTGTGGTGGTGGGCGAGTCCATCAAGTTTGGAAGTCACTTGTTTTAAGAAATCATCTTGTTTCATTCTGATGATCCTCCCAGATATGGATTCATATGTGCCAGAGTCTGGCGTAAAGCCTGAATAGCACGATGATAATGGGTTTTTACACTGCCTTCAGAACAATTCATAATCTGGGCAGTGGTCTGAGTATCGAACCCTTCCCAGGCCCGCAGCATAAACGCTTGTTGCTGACGCACCGGAAGTTTGGCGATTGCCTCCTGAATTTCTTCAGCAGTCATGGCTTGGTCCAAAAACTCAGCAGGATTGAGTGCACGTTCATCGACCAGATCATTTTGTTCGACATCATCGTCATCCAGGCTGACTTTGCGGAAAAATGAAAAGGGTTGTGCACGACGGGCTTCTTTACGTCGCCAGTCCTGTAATTTGTTATTTAAAATGGTGTAGAACAGCGGATACCACTCATCTGTGCTTTTATCGGCATAGGATTTGTGCAGGGAAATAAAGGCTTCCTGAACCAGATCCATCGCGATGCCATGCTGTCCCTGAGTGGCACTTTCCATCATCACTAAGGCGCGCCCGGTGACCTCGTGCATAAAAGTTTTCAGGCGTTGTTCAGCCGTACTCTTCAGAGTACTCAAACTTTCAGGTTGAGACTTTTTGGGTGCTAAATCCATAGAGATGGAAAATCCTGTCATTGGATACCCACCATTATTTTTAACTTCATGGCACTATTAACGTTAAAAATAATGGTTCGGTTGACATTACAAGTTATTATTTTTCTAGTGTAATCTATTTTTTTAATAGGGCCAGCCTATTTAATATAAATTAACGTATTAGAGTCGTTGACGTACCATTTCAAAAAAACAGACTGAACCGGCAATCGCGACATTTAAAGATTCCTGTCCGCCCGGTTGTGGAATGGTAACGGCTTCGGCATGTGCTAGTGCGTAATCCGATACACCTTGACCTTCATTACCGAGAATCCATACGCATGGCTGGCTTAAGTCTTTGGCATACAGGCTGGTGGAACGGTGTGAGCTGGTGACATAGACCGGAATTTTAAACTGTTCCAGAATCTCCTCGAGCTGGATATTTTCAAAGGTCTGCAAAGAAAAATGCGCACCCATCCCGGCACGTAATACCCGTGGTGACCATAACGAGGCGGAGCCTTTGGTGCAGACAATTTGCTGGATGCCGGCTGCAGCAGCCGAGCGTAGCAGGGTGCCGACATTGCCCGGGTCCTGGACATTTTCCAAGATTAAGGTATCGGCCTGATAGTCAAGCGCCTGACTGGAACTTGGCAAATCGACAATAGCCAGACAGGCAAGGGTGGTGCCCAAGGTACTTAAATCTTTATATAAAGACTCGCCAATTACAAACACCGTACCCTGATACTGGTCCAGAATATCGTTCAGATCAGGATGTTTCAGGGCATTTTCGGTGGTGAAAATCGCGTTAATTTTCCGGTTTTGTTCTAACCATGCCAGACAAAGGTGCGAACCTTCAAGCACAGTCTGACCTTGTTTTTTACGGTAGCTGTTTTGTTCAATCAAGCCACGTAGGTGCTTAATTTTAGGATTATCTTTCGATTCGAGAAATAAGGTAGGCATGGAGAACATCCACACCTGTGAGCACAGACCCACAGGTGTTATCAGAAAAAATTAAGCGTGGTAGCCAGTAACAAGATCAACTTCGTTTTTAGAACCAATGATCACTGGTACACGTTGATGCAGATCGGTCGGTTCAATTTCCAGAATACGTACACGACCTGTTGTCGACGCACCGCCGGCTTGTTCCATGAGCATACTCATCGGGTTGGCTTCATACATTAAACGTAAACGGCCAGCTTTTTTCGGATCTTTCAGGTCATATGGATACATGAAAATCCCGCTACGGCACAGAATACGGTGAATATCACCCACCATACAGGCCACCCAGCGCATGTTAAAGTCTTTTTCACGCGGACCGGTTTTACCTGCTAGCAGTTCATCAATATAACGTTGAACGGGTGCTTCCCAATGACGCTGGTTAGAGGCATTAATTGCATATTCTTTGGTATCCGCTGCCACCTGGATATTTTCCGAAGTCAGCAGGAATTCCTGAGCTTCCGGGTCGAAGGTAAAGAATACTACACCTGCACCGACGGTTAAGGCCATCATGGTTGATGGGCCATACAGTACATAACCGGCAGCAACTTGGTGAACACCGGCCTGCATGAAATCAGCTGCTTGGGTCACTGCATTTTTTGCCGGAAGAATCGAGAAAATGGTGCCGACACACATATTGATGTCGATGTTGCTTGAACCATCTAGCGGATCGAACAGCACTAAATATTGGCCATTTTCCTGTGCCGGAGTGAATTCATCCAGTTCTTCTGAGGCTAAACCGCCCACATTGGGATGTTTCTGTAAGGCATCAATCAGGTAATCATTGGAAATGACATCGAGTTTCTTTTGCTCTTCGCCTTGCACGTTCTCATTTTGTGCGCTGCCCAGAACCCCAGCTAAGGCACCTTTTTGTAAAGCCTGATCAATGGTTTTGCAGGTGTTGGCAATGGTCTCAATCACCTGTGCAAGTTCAGGGGTTAAATTTCCGCTTTGTTGTTGTAGAAATTGGGACAGGGTGCGATAAGACATAATAGGAAAACTCCGAATAAGAATCGATCGGGCATGATCAAAAAAGCTTTGTCCGATATTTTAGATGAGAACAGCTTAAAAGAAAAATTAAACTCAACTATTTGACGTGATTTTGCCCTTGCAAGTCTGCTAGAAAGTGCTATGTTGATGTGAAGGAACAGAATCAACCAGTATATAGGAGCACACATATGACAACGTTAAAGTTTGATGCGACTCCAACCCCAAGCGAAGGCATTAGTTTAGATGAAATTAGCGCCGACAAGGTTAAAGAAGCCTGGAAGGGGTATGAAGCAAAGCCAGAGTACAAGAAATTTAACAAGCACGACATGATTGAGTCGATGCAACCCGCCAAAGATGAAGAAGATGCACAGGCAAATGCACCTTAAATAGAATTTGGCTCAGCTCTTGTGTTTGAGTATTAAAAAAGCGCCCGATGGAGCGCTTTTTTATATTGAGCAACTCTGCTCAATCATGCAATTTTAACGCAGTAAAGGTGGTACCGCTTCGTAGTTGATTTCAACACGGCGGTTTTCTTTCCAGGCACTTTCATCATGACCTGGGTTAACCGGCATTTCTTTACCATAGCTGACCGGTTCCAATTGACCCGGATTCACGCCTGTGGTGACCAGGAAGCTTTCGACTGCTTTGGCACGACGCTCACCAAGGGCCATGTTGTATTCACGGGTACCACGTTCATCGGTATGACCTGTAAGCGCGACTTTCGAGTTGGCATTGGCCATCAGGAATTGTGCATGTGCCTGTAAGGTTTGCAGGTCTTCATTCGACAGTTCGCTGCTGTCATAGTCAAAGTGCACCACACGTTTCGCCAAGAATGCTTTATTGGCTTCAGTTACACCTTTGGCAGATGCACCGGCCAGGTTTTGTGCATTCAAGGCTGCATCATCACTTAAGCCTTGTGTATTGACCGTGGTTGAAGAGGTCGGTGTTTGTCCTGCTTGAACATCGGTTGCAGGCTTACGGTTGGCACAGCCAGTCATCACCAGCGCTGAGGCCAGTACAGGCAATACAAATAATTTTACTGCGTTCATTTTCATCTCCATGAAACTTGGTTGTTCAGTTGCTCTTATTTTGGTGCCCAAGCCGGTTCACGCACTTCACCTTGTTCACTTGGCAAATTCATACGGAAACGACCATCTAAAGACATAATAGACAGCAGGCCACGCGCACCTTCACGGGTTGCATAGACCACCATCTGTCCATTCGGTGAGAAGCTTGGAGATTCATCCAGGCTGGTTGGGGTGAGAATATTGGTAATGCCGGTATTAATGTCCTGAATCGCAACTTTATAATTGCTGCCACTTGGACGATGAACCAGCGCCAGTTTTTTACCATCGGCACTTAAAGTACCACGCGCATTAAATGCGCCGCGGAAGGTCAGACGTTTGCTGCTGCCGGTATTTAGGTCATAGCGATAGATTTGCGCTGAGCCGCCACGATCTGAAGTAAAAATAAACGATTTACCATCGGGTGCGTAGCGTGCTTCTGTATCAATGGCGCTGTCATTGGTCATGCGCTTGAGTTGACGCGTGCCCAGATCCATCTCGTAAATTTCCGGATTGCCGTGCATTGAAGCAGTAAACAGCATGCGTGAACCATCTGGAGAGAAGCTTGGTGCGCCATTTAAGCCACGGAAGCTGGCCAGTTTTTCACGTGAACCGGTAGATAAATCCTGAACATAAATCGCAGGGCGTTTGGTTTCAAAGGACACGTAGGCAATTTTCTTGGCATCTGGCGTCCAGGCCGGCGACAAGATTGGATCGCGTGAAGTCAGAATGGTTCTTGGCTGTTCACCATCGGTGTCGGCAATTTGCAGGGTATAGCGCTGCTCCGGAGTGGCCGGATTCCGCAAGACATAGGCAATACGACCACTGAAATCGCCTTTAATACCGGTCAGTGCTTCATAGATGGTGTCACTGATCATGTGCGCAGCCTGACGGGTACGTGAAGCCGGTACAGTCAGTAATTCGTTTAATAAATACTGCTGTTTTTGCACATCATACAGCTGATAGTGAATTTCAAAGCCACCATCTGCGGTTGGCTTGCTGGTACCAGTCACCACATAAGGTACACCGGCGGCCTGCCAGGCAGCGGCATTCGGACTATTATTTGCTGCACTTGCCGGCAAGTTTTTTGATGAGCTGGTGAATTTGCCGGAACGGTTCAGATCATTTTCAACAATCGGGTAAATGCTTTGATCATTACTAAACGGAATGATGGCAATTTTCGGGGCTTCTGCAGGTGCTTTGGCAATTTCCAGATGTAGCTGGGCATGGGTTTGAGAGACCATTATTGGACCCAAAGCGGTAAAAATTGCCAAGTAAAGTAGATGTTTAGGCTTCATTTCCATCATTCGCTATTTACTCAAAACATAATTCTTGTTGATGTGATTGTTCTACATAATGCCATGCTTATTTGAGATTTAAAGCAGAGAATTATGACCAAACTGTTATAACACTGTGAAAAGTGAATAAAATTTTGTCGCTTGTTGTGCAGTGTAACTGAAAAATAACAGGCCATCCCGGCTTTTGACAGGATGGTGAGTCAGCTTATTTGGCAGTAAAGCTTGAGGTGAAACTGCGTGCTTCACGGCGTGCATCCGGGTCCGAAGGCATTGGATATGGTGCAGCAGCACGTACCGCGGCCTCGACACTGGCTTTCATGTCCGGATCACTGGAGTTCACAATCACCGAGGCTACCGAACCGCTGTCGGTTAGCGTAACTCGTGCCGTGGCAGTTTTGCCAGAAGAGCCGACCGGAATATCCCAGGCGCGACGGATCTTGTTTTCAAAATCGCGTTTGGCTGTAGAGGCAATCCGTTTGGCTTCAGCTTTCTTTTGTGCCGCTTCTTCAGCCGCCTGTTTGGCCGCCGAGGCTTTGGCTTCTGCTTCAGCGCGGGCTTCGGCCTCTGCATCGGCTTTGGCTTTCGCCGCTGCATCCGCTTTAGCTTTTTCAGCTGCTTCGGCTTTGCGTTTAGCATCCGCTTCCGCCTTGGCTTTGGCTGCTGCTTCTGCTTTGGCTTTATTCGCAGCCTCGGCTTTGCGTTTGGCTTCAGCATCGGCTTTGCGTTTCGCCTCTGCATCTGCCTTCGCCTTGGCTGCCGCCTCCGCCTTGGCCTTATCTGCCGCTTCGGCTTTACGTTTGGCTTCCGCTTCCGCCTTACGACGTGCATCAAGTTTGGCTTTTTCTGCTGCTTCTGCCTTACGCAGGGCTTCAGCTTCGCTGCGGCGTTTGGCTTCTGCCTCGGCTTTGGCCTGTGCAGTGGCCTTGGCTTTTTCAGCGGCTTGGGCTTTACGTTCAGCTTCTGCCTTGGCGCGCTGGGCCTGTTGTGCCTGTAATTTTTCTGCTTCCGCTTGTGCACGTGCTTCCAGGCGTTTTTGCTGTTCGGCCTGTTGTTGTGCGGCAGTATTGCTTGGTTGTGCTTTGGCCGGTTCTGGCTGAGGCACAGCTGGTGGTGCGACCGGAATTACCGGAGCGTCTTCAACCGGAGTCGCGGTTTGCTGAATCTCGGCTGCTACATTTTTATGTGCGGTCTCAGCAAACTCGGTTTCTTCACGAGTAACTGGGGGTAAATCTTCCGGTTTAATCAGCACGGTCCGAATCTGTTTGGGTGGCTCCGGTGGCTGGCTCATGCCCAGATAAAGTAAACCCACCACGGCAATGACATGCACGCCAATGGTAAATCCCAGAGCGAGTGCATTGTGCTTAAAAGGTGGCTTTTTAAAATCTTTCATAGCTTATTGTACAGATTCGGTGAGTAAGCCAACTTGTTCAAGCCCCGCCTCTTGCAAGCTTGCCATTAATGCAATGACATCGCCATAGGGACGCGTATTGTGTCCACGAATCACCACATTTAATTTTTTATTTTCAGCAGAAGCAGTCGTTTGTGCTTCTGTTAAAATTTCGGTGAGCTGAGCTAAAGTCAGTGGCTCTGCCTTATATTGTTTGTATTCAAGATAATAATGACCATCTTTGTCTAGAGTGACCCTGGCTGGCGCATCTTTGGATTCAATCGGATTGCCATTGGCCTGCGGCAAATCGACATTGATACCGCTGGTAATCATTGGGGCAGTGACCATAAAAATGACCAGCAGCACCAACATCACGTCGATGTAAGGCACTACGTTCATATCACTTTTTAAGGGCTTTTTAATACGCTCGAAGCGTCCGGAACGTTGAATGGCCATTAGTCATGTTCCCGTGCTGAACCCAAAGACTGACGTTGTAATAAGGCCACCATTTCTTCAGCAAACAAGGCACGGTCTGAATAGAGGCTTTCACCTTTGGCGGTGTAATGGTTAAAGGCCAGGACTGCTGGAATTGCGGCAAATAAACCAATTGCGGTGGCAATCAGCGCTTCGGCAATCCCCGGTGCAACGGTAGCCAGTGTTACCTGATCGACATCGGCCAGGCCAATAAAGGCATTCATAATGCCCCACACGGTTCCAAATAAACCAATATACGGTGCCACAGAGCCAATGCTGGCCAGCGCGCCTAAGCCTTGTTCCAGTTGGCCTTGGTCACGGCTTAAACCGACACGTAAAATACGTTCGGTACCTTCTAGACTTTGTGCAGTCGGGGCATGACGTTTTTTCAATTTGAGAAATTCACCCAGACCCTGATAGAAAATATCTTCCAGGCCGGTGCGTTTGGAATTGAGTTGGGCGTTGTTATATAGCGTATTTAATTCAGCACCAGACCAGAAGATTTTCTGGAAATGATTATCATCGGCCTGGGCTTTTTTATAACTGAGATGTAACTTGGCGATCAGATACCAACTATACAAGGAGGCCAGTAACAGCACCAACATGACCAGTTGTACCACAGGGCTTGCCTGCAAAATAAGATCAGAGACTTGTAGAGATGATTCTAATTGTGTTGCCATAGTTACGTAGTGCCATAAGTTTTTAGTCTTGGTCCTGTCCTAGCTCTTTTAGAATCAGGCCACGAATTTCATCCGGAAGGCGACGTGGACGCATTTCAGAACTTAAACATGCCAATTCCACCTCACCAGAAGCAAGCATGATTTCACCACGATAAATATTTTGTTGCAATACAAATGACGTTGCTTTACACGAAACAACACTTGCTGTAACAGTAATCAGATCATCCATTAAGATTGGACGCATATATTTGACATTAATTTTATGCACGACAAAGTTATAGTCGTTTTGATGCCAATAATGATCGACGCCGGAAGCACGCAGCCATTCGGTCCGGGTGCGCTCCATGAAACGAATATGATTGGCATGGTATACAATCCCGCCTGCATCGGTGTCTTCCATATAGATACGAATTTGAAATTCAAATTTATTCGCCATGATACTGTTCCATTACAATTTTCAGTTTTGGTCTGGAAGGGCCGTACAGAACTGGATTGAAGTTGTCTGAGGTTCTGTCAAATGCCCGACTGGGTTGGCTTTGCAGTTTAGCATAATGACTTTTTGCTCCTATGGCACAAGGTGTCAAATCCAGTGGCAAAGGTATAAAGAATGTAGAGCCAAGATTGGATATTTATCGTTCGGTACAGGTTGAATTAGGTGAATTGACACGTGATTTATGCCTTTTTTTGCCATGCCGCCTGTGCTTGGTCATTGGCAATTTTGATAGCACTGTTGCCAGTGCGGTTTTAGGCACTGTCCGGATGATCGAGGTACAGCCGTTCCACCGCATAATCACGTAGATGCAAGGCAAAATAGCTGCTGATCACGAAAGTTCGCTCAAACTGCTGCGGCTGTTTATTGGCAAAATATTGTCGTAGCTGGAGTAAGCCATACCAGATCATACTAAGAAAGAATGCCGCCACAGATAAGACAATTCCTACAGCGTCTTGCAGCAGATAACTACCAATTCCGCCCAGCACGGCCAGTAACGTCAGAATCAGGGCAAGCTTCTGTTTCGGTTTTACTGAAGTGAGTGGTTGGGTATAGGTTTCAATAAAGGGTTTAAGTTCTTCGGAAAAATACAGGCTAATCCAGTGGATGGCGCATAGCTGATCAAAATGGATGGCATCGATAGACCAGTGCCCATGCCGATGCAGGTCGATCTGTTCAATGCCAGCTTGATCTGCATCAATGATTTTGCCGCGTTCATTTTTAAAATCGAAGCTCAGCCAGTGACTGAGATCGCCTTGCAAAAGCTGGTTCAGATAGTTTAACTCAGATTCACTGAAAAACTGGAATGGTTTGCCATAAGGTAGGGGCAGGATTGGCTGCAATTGCTCTATCAGCTCATCAAAATGCTGCTGAATGTGTTGAATTAGTTGTTGTTCGGTCATCATTATTCTTGTACGAGTGCGTGTTCAAGTTGTTATTTATCAAAGACCTTCATCATCTCATAAGCAATGAAGGTCAGGCATTGCTGTTATTTCGGTTCCGGCGGGGTCATACCAAACTGCAAATAAGCCATATTGGTGGCAATCCGGCCACGTGCAGTACGCATCACATAACCTTGCTGAATCAGATAAGGCTCAATCACATCTTCCAAGGTGCCCGAATCTTCTGCCATGGCTGCAGCCAATGCTTCGACACCAGCAGGTCCGCCGTCAAAACGTTCCAGTAACATCGACAGATAGCGACGGTCCAGGGTGTCTAGGCCATCTTTATCGACATTGAGCATATCCAGAGCGCGCTGGGCCATTGCATGGGTGACTTCGCCGGTGCCTTTGACCTGGGCATAGTCACGTACCCGGCGCAACAAGCGGTTGGCAATACGCGGTGTGCCGCGGGAACGGCGGGCAATTTCTGCCGCGCCTTCTTCGGTCATCGGGACATCCATTAAACTGGCAGAACGTTTTACGATATGGGTCAGATCTTCCACCGAGTAGAATTCTAAACGCTGCACAATCCCGAAACGGTCACGCAGCGGCGAAGTGAGCAGACCGGCCCGCGTGGTGGCGGCGACCAGAGTAAATGCCGGCAAGTCCAGTTTGATCGAACGCGCTGCCGGGCCTTCACCAATCATGATGTCCAGCTGGTAATCTTCCATCGCCGGATAGAGGATTTCTTCAATCACTGGTGACAGGCGATGAATTTCATCAATAAACAGTACATCGCCTTCTTCAAGGTTGGTCAGCATGGCTGCCAAGTCACCGGCACGTTCAAGCACAGGCCCCGAAGTCGATTTCAGGTTGCCGCCCATTTCACGGGCAATGATATTGGCTAGGGTGGTTTTACCTAAGCCCGGTGGGCCGAAAATCAGGGTATGATCGAGGGCTTCGCCGCGGCCGCGCGCTGCACCAATAAAGATTTCCATTTGTTCACGCACCACCGGTTGACCGATGTAGTCATCGAGGGAGGTGGGGCGGATGGCGCGATCAATTTGATCTTCGGGTTTTTCAGAACCACTGATAAGACGGTCTTGCATATATTATGTAAACTTCAGGTAAATACAGTTTAATGGGGCAGACGTCAAAAGCGCTTTTTGACGGATGTTCCAAGAAAATTAAATTTCGGGAATAACCTGCGGTTGGCCTTACCTTGCGAAATATATTGCTCATTCGGCAAAAGTAAGCAAAACCATCGTCATTCGCAAAACTCGTCAAAAGATGATTTGTCTCGACTATATCGTAGAAACATTTTTGTGCAAATGCTTCCTACCTCAAACAGTTGCGAATGACATTTTCGCGTATGTCATGCTGGCCTTGAAACAAAATAGAGTGTTCTATTTGTTCATCGACTTTAATGCTGCCCGGATAATGTCGCTGGCTTCGGTGAAGTCGCCTTTGGCAGCATTCACCAGTTTTTGTGCTTCCTGTGGTTTGTAGCCTAAGGATTGTAAAGCTGCTTCGGCTTCGGCCACCGCTGAGTTCCCCATAAATTGGATTTGTGTGCTGCTGGTGTTGCTTGGTGCATTGCCGGCAGCCATAGCTTTAAAGCGGTCACGCAGTTCAATCATCAGTCGTTCAGCGGTTTTTTTGCCGACACCCGGTACTTTGACCAGGGTGTTAATATCTTCATGTTCAACCGTGTGAATCAGCATGTCGACGCTTAAAGTCGATAAAATGCCGAGTGCCATTTTTGGACCAACACCGTTGACCTTGAGCAGGGTGCGGAAAATGGTTTTTTCCTGCGCATCAAGAAAACCATATAGCAGTTGAGCATCTTCACGGACTGCTAAATGGGTCCATAAGGTGACTTTCTGGCCTTTTTGTAATTGGCAAAATGTAGACAGCGGTGTATCGACTTCATAGCCCACACCATTGACATTTAATAAGACCGTAGGGGCTTCGAGGGCAAACACCTCACCAATCAGACATCCAATCATTCAGTTTATTCACTTCTATTCGGTTAAATTTTTCAGTTCCGAGCCTGTCGTCTGCATCTTGAAGTCATCCACTTTTCTGTGATGCTCTGCGATATACAGCCGATGGGCAGGGGTGTTGCACAAGCAATGTCAGCACGCGCAAAAGTATAAAGCAGTTTTGGAGGTTCTCCCAAAACGGCAGGCTGTACTTAAAAGAATCCGGCTTTATTGCCTTGTAATTCCTGCGCCAGGTTATACGCCTGATGATCCGAGAATTTTGAGATAATATCCAGCACCTGCATGATATTGTCATAGTGATCTGGACCAAAATGGGCACCGGAACGCTGCAAAATTGCCATCAGCCGCTGCTCTTTAAAGCTTAAGGTTTTATGCGGTGTGGTCAGCGGAATAAAGGCATCCAGAATACTTTGCAGGCTCTGATGGGCAATAATTTCCAGACCGGCTTTTTGCGGATGTTCAAAAATTTTATCACGCGCCAGTTCTTTGGCCCGGTTAATGCCAATTTCAATATCGGCCGAGCAATATTGCAGCAAGGTCCCTTTCAGCTGGCCCGAAAGAATCTGGTCATGCTGCTTGGCAAAGGCGCTGGTGACTTCATCGACCAGACGTTTCATCACCCGGCCACGTAGCGCGGCAATTTTCTGCTGCCAGGTGGTGCTGTCCAAAGACAGTTCTTCCGGCATGCCATAATCGCCAATCAGGTTCAGGAAAATCGGTTCGACCTCATCATAGCTGAGCATGTTCAGGATAATGCCATCTTCCAGATCAATCAGCGCATAGCAGATGTCATCTGCGGCTTCGAGTAAATAGGTCAGCGGATGGCGGCAATAACGATAAGGTCCGCTTTCAATCAGGCCGAGCTGTTCGGCAATCTGTTTCAGAATGTCTTTTTCTGCCTGATAGCAGCCGAATTTGGCGCGCTGACTGGCCGGACGATTGCCCTGCGAGGCCATGGTTTTCGACAGCCACGGATATTTTAAATAGGCACCCAAGGTGGCATAGGTCAGACGCATACCACCATCATGCGGATGATAGTCAATTTTGGTCAGCAGGCGCAGGCCTTGGGCATTACCTTCAAACTGGCGTACATCGGCTTCCTGTTCCGGACTTAGGTCCTTTAAAAAGTCGGTATGTGAGGCATCATCAAACCATTCACGAATGGCATATTCACCGGCATGACCAAAAGGCGGATTGCCAATATCATGCGCCAGACAGGCGGCTTGAATAATCGCGCCGACATCGGCCGGGGTAATCCACGGAGGCAGCTGATCCTTGATTTTTTCTGCTGCCAGCATCCCCAGTGAACGGCCAATACAGGACACTTCCAGCGAATGGGTCAGGCGGGTATGAATACCATCATGTTGGGTAAGCGGATGGACCTGGGTTTTGCGGTTCAGCTGCCGGAAACTCTGCGAGAAAATAATACGGTCATAATCTTTATGAAACGGGCTACGCGCCTGTTCAGTACTTTGCTTTTTACTACCAATCCGAACTGTCGAAAGCAGTTCTAACCAACGCATCTGTGTCATTTATCATTATTCAATTATTTACTGCTTTGCATCATGCCAAAAAACCAAGCCCAGTACTAGAGTGAGGCGACATGAATTGTCATGGGAATGAAAAGCAGAAAAAATCTTGCTCCTCAATATAGACAAGTGATTCAAACAATATGAAACGGCCATAAAAAAACAGGCCAAATGAGCCTGCTTTTTCATGAAGAGTTAAAATTACACCAGCCCTTCACCAGTTTCCTTGGCTTGTTGTGCATCTTTATAGACATTCAAGCAAATTGTGAACAAGACCAGGCTTGCGATCAACGGCCAAAAAAGTACATATAGGGTCAATAATTGACTAGTCATCTGAAATCTCCTTATTTACTTTTCTCAGATAGCTGGTGAAATTCAATCACCATCTTGTTGATTTGTTTAAAATCAAATCGTTCTTTACTGTAGACCAAGGTCAGAACAGTACAGACTAGAGCACTACTGCCATAAGCAGTCAGTGAACTTAATAAGGTGCCGTATTCACGCAAGAAGCCGATGGTCCATGGCATGAAGCCAATACTGGCCAAGATACCCACCACCAAACCGACTTTTTTGCCGAAGAAACCAAAGGTCATCAGACCCAGCACCACACCAATACCCAGGGTTGCAAGTAGCTCAAAGCCAAGCGCAATCAAGCCCTGGATTGGAATCCATTCAAAACGGACAATCAGGAAGCTGACGAAGGCGAGCCCGACCGACCAGTTAAAGGCACGAGAATTCACTTTGTCCCAATACAGGCTGACAATTACCGGAAATACAATAGACCCCCAAAGTGCACCCACAAAAATCAGCATTGATAAAATGTCAAATTTTAAAGTGGCGATAATGATCCCAAGCATGGTGGCGACAATCATGGTTATACGACCAATAAACAGCATTTTCTTGGGATTAGGTTGGTTTTTGGCAATCTGTTTTCCATAAATGTCAGTCATCACAATCGCAGATAACGCAGACAGATCCGAGTCAGCCGTTGAAGACAGCGCACCGATCACCATGATAAATAACAGGGCCACCATAAATGGAGAGAGATACGTCGCTGCCATTTGTGGAATCAGGTTATTCAAGTTGCCATCAATCGGTTGAATTCCGGCAAACAAGGCCAGTAAGCCGAGCATCCCCAACCCGATCACAATCGCGGCATAACCAATCGTCGCCGTAATAAAACTGGGTTTAATCAAGTCTTCCCGTACCGCAAATAAACGCTGGGCAATGGTCTGGTTACCGATGGCATACGCCAGGACTGCGACGAAGAAAGGCGCACCTTGTTCTAGAAATGCAGTTTTAGAGAAGAAATCGAGCTGTTCAGGCTGCAGGTTGTGAATACCCGTTTGAAACAGGGACGGTCCGCCCAAAGTGAAGAACAGCGTTGGGATAATGATCACCGCCGCCACGATCATCGCCACCAGCTGGCCAAAATCGGTAAATACAGAGGAACGGAAGCCAGACCAGAGGGTATAAGACAGCACACCAATCCCGGTGATCAAGACGCCATGTACAAAGCTTAGGGGAGATAAAATTTCGACCAAGGCACCTGCTGCAGTAAAATTCACCATCAAACTGATGACACTTCCCACAATATTGGAACCTGCCAAAATCATCTGGCTCTGGTTGCCATGGCGGGCATGCATAATTTCTGCCAGCGTATGTGCATTGGGTGCCAACTCACGAAAGCGCTTACCAAAAGGATAAATAAACAAAATCATCAGCGCGCCCCAGAGGCCGTAGTGCAAGGCACCGGAAACGCCGTATTTATAACCTGAAGAGGCAGCTGCATAGAATGACGCTGCCCAAATCCAAGTTGCGGTCATGCTGGCCGCAGACATACCAAAGCCAATAGAACCATTCGAGACCATATAGCCATCGACATTTTCATTTTTTTGTTTAATACGTAACGACAGTACAAAGGTAATGCCGTAAAAAAGCACCATCAATAGTACAGTGGTTGTACTAGTGAATTGAAACATAATTACTCCTTAAGCGAGGCACCTTTATTTTAAAAAACAAATCTTTTGGTGACGGACTAAGGCTCTAAAACAGGCAGAGCATAAAGCTGCAGAAAATGAGAAATCTGGTGTTTAAATATCTAGCCGATATTTGATCCACAGCATAAAAAGATGTACGTAGGTGAGTCCAAAAATGGACCTTGCCTCAGCAATTGAGCTAGAGCTTAACATAAAACCATCAAATTCACTGATGAAGTCAGTGGGAAGTAAGGTTTTTTGCTGATATAGGGGTGGTTTTTAGATAAAAAACTATGATTTTGCAGGGTCAAATATATGAATATTTTTTTTAGGGATTACAGTAATTTATAGATTGGATTAAAACTTGTTGAAGTTTGCGTTAATTTAAAATGTTAAAAAAAGTAACAAAAATTAAAAATTCATATTTTTTCGATTTTTACTTGTTGGTCAAAGCTTATATTTTAAACCAATTCTTGTAGAATGAATTGGATGAAATTTATTTTAAATGTTATTTCTTCATATTATTGACAAGTTATTGACAAGTTTTTTTTATGAAAGGTAAGTAATCATTTATCAAATAGATGCAATGATAATTTTAGGGTGGATATTTATATAGGGCTTTTCCTTGAGAATATCTATATATTATCTACTAGATTATCCCTGATATTAGGAAGTGAAATACATAATGGGAAAAACTCTTGTGAAATATTCGTGGTATGAGATTATAAGGGTTGGATTTGCATATTTTCATTCTTTCTTTTAGGTGAATAAATCAAGTTAAACTCAAGAAAATACAGGACGAAAAATAATAGAAATATTGAACGTAAAAATCCCATCTAAGAGGGTGAAGTCTCAGGGTTCAAGGTTCACAAAGGCAAAGACCAAAGGGATCCTGAGCGGATGACAGCAACGCTCTCTTCGGGTGGATATGAGTACTCAGCTTTCAGGATGATTAATTCGTACAAAAAATTTAATTTCTGGTTCTGCAGCAGGCTATTCAGACAATCTAGGACTAGCTTTCATCATGCTTATAGAACTGTTGAAAAATAAGACAATTTTCCTGATGCAAAAAATTATCAATACAGTTTTACTCGATATGAAACAAAATATGATAAGCTGCGCGGCCGGTTCAATTTTTTTGACTGGAAATAAACAGATTTTTATCAAAACTCTGATCGTTTCGCTGTCAGATTTATCAAATCCTCTCTAGCTGATTGGCTCATTTCACAGTAGAATATGCGCTCTCTTCAAGTCACATTGTGGCGAGGTCCAAAAGATCTGCCCGTGGAGCCAAAATCAGCATGTTTATCGTGGCCGGTGCACCTGCACATTCTTCTTTTAAGAAAACTCAACTATTATCACGTTTATCGTCAATTAGTTCTGTTCAATCTTTCGATAGCCAATGGATCTATCTGTTTGACCAAGCGCTCAACGAGCAGCAGCAACAATCAGCTTTAGAGCTGTTAAATGATGGCACTTCTTTTGAATTACGTCAGCCTGCCAGTGACGAAGTCCAAATTTTAGTGACTCCACGTGTCGGTACCATTTCGCCGTGGTCATCTAAAGCGACGGATATTTTTGCCAACTGTAATATTCCGGTGCACCGTATGGAGCGCGGATTGCTGTTTACCCTAAAAGGTGTAAAAGCGCTTTCTAAAGAAGCATTACAGATCTTGCATGACCGCATGACCGAAAGCGTGTTTACTGATATTGCAGATGCAGCCGCACTGTTCGTGGAAACCGCACCAAAACCGTTAAACTCGATTGATATTCTGGGTCAGGGCAAAGAAGCACTGGTTAAAGCCAATAATGAATTTGGTTTTGCACTGTCTGAAGATGAAATTGATTATCTGACCGAGGCTTTCACCAAACTGGGCCGTAACCCGAACGACATCGAATTGATGATGTTTGCGCAAGCCAACTCTGAACACTGCCGTCATAAAATCTTCGGTTCAGAATGGACCATTGATGGCGAAGTTCAGCCGTTGTCTTTGTTCCAGATGATTAAAAACACCTATAAAGAATCACCAACAGATGTATTGTCAGCTTATAAAGACAACGCCTCGGTGATTGTGGGTTTTGATACCCAGCGTTTCTATCCAACGCAAGAAGAAAACGGTCAATACGTTTATAAATACAAGAGCCAGGCGGCTCACATCCTGATGAAGGTGGAAACCCATAACCACCCAACCGCAATTGCTCCATTTGCTGGTGCGGCAACCGGTTCAGGCGGTGAAATCCGTGATGAAGGCGCAACCGGTCGTGGTGGTAAGCCTAAAGCAGGTTTAACCGGTTTCACCACATCGAACCTGAACATTCCAGGCTTTGAACAGCCATGGGAAGACAACTACGGCAAGCCATCGCGTATGGCCTCTCCGCTGCAAATCATGATTGAAGGCCCACTCGGTGGTGCGGCGTTTAACAACGAATTTGGTCGTCCTGCTTTAAATGGTTACTTCCGTACCTTTGAACAAAACGTGAATGGCGAAGTCAAAGGCTTCCATAAGCCAATCATGATTGCCGGTGGTTACGGGAACATCCGTCCGGATCATGTCGAAAAAGATGCAATTCAACCGGGCGATCTACTCATCGTGCTTGGTGGTCCAGCCATGCTGATCGGTTTAGGTGGTGGTGCAGCGTCTTCTGTAGACAGTGGTACCATGGGTGAGAGCCTGGACTTCGCTTCTGTACAACGTGAAAACCCGGAAATGGAACGCCGTTGCCAGGAAGTGATTGATACCTGCTGGCGCATGGAAGATGAAAACCCAATCGTTTCAGTGCATGACGTTGGTGCGGGCGGTATTTCAAACGCAATGCCAGAACTGGTCAACGATCATGAGCTCGGTGCGGTACTGGATTTACGTAAGATTCCATCGCTTGAGCCAGGCATGTCGCCAATGGAAATCTGGTCGAACGAAGCACAAGAACGTTATGTGCTGGCAATCCGTCCAGAATCTCTAGCGCTGTTTGAATCGATCTGTGCGCGTGAACGTTGTCCGTTTGCAGTATTGGGTGAAGCGACTGAAGCGCGTCATTTAACCGTTGAAGATCCACTCTTTGGCAACAAGCCAGTGGATATGCCAATGCAGGTGATGCTGGGCGGTACACCACGTATGAGCCGTTCATACGAAAGCATCGAACGTAAAGGCGATGATTTTGATGCGGCTAAAGTGACAGATCTGAAAGATGCAATTTACCGTGTCCTGAAAAACCCGACCGTTGCTTCTAAATCATTCCTGATCACCATTGGTGACCGTTCGATTACCGGTATGGTGGCACGTGACCAGATGGTTGGCCCATGGCAAGTGCCTGTAGCGGATGCTGCAGTAACAACCACAAGCCTGGTGGGTTATACCGGTGAAGCGATGGCCATGGGTGAACGTCCACCAGTGGCATTGTTAAACCCAGCGGCTTCTGCACGTTTATCGGTTGCTGAATCAATCTCGAACATCATGTCTGCGATGATTGACCAAATCAGCGATATTAAATTGTCTGCGAACTGGATGGCAGCTGCAGGTCAACCGGGCGAAGACCAAGCATTATTCGAAGGCGTAAAAGCCATCGGTATGGAAATGTGCCCAGCATTGGGTATTGCCATTCCAGTGGGTAAAGACTCATTGTCTATGCGTACCACGTGGAATGATGAAGGCGAAGACAAGTCTGTGACTTCTCCGATGTCAGGCGTAATTACTGCATTTGCACCTGTGACCGATGTTCGTAAGACATTAACACCAGAATTGAAAAACCTAGAATCTGTACTGGTTCGTATCGATTTGTCTAAAGGTCAATTCCGTCTTGGCGGTTCGATCTTAGCGCAAGTGTATAAAGCAATTGGTTCAGTCACACCTGATGTCGACAGCTTCGATGACTTCAAAGCATTCTTTGCATTGGTTCAAGACTGGAACAACCGTGGCTTAATCAAAGCTTACCATGACATCGGTGATGGTGGTTTGCTTGCGACTGTTGCAGAAATGATGTTCGCTTCACGTTTAGGTGTGGCACTTGAAGAACAATCTGTTGCTTCATTATTTGCTGAAGAAATTGGTGCAGTACTTCAAATTGCCAAAGCAGATTGGGATGCGCTACAAGCTGAAGTTGAAGCCTCTTCAATTAAAGATGCGATTTCTGTCGTTGGTACTGTAAACAATACAGATCAATTGTCTGTCAATGGTCTTGTGCTTGAACGTGCTGATTTACAAGTGGCTTGGACTCAAGTGTCACATCAAATTCAACGTCTACGTGATAACTTAGAAACCGCTGAACAAGAATTTGCCTTGATCACAGATAAGGATCACAAAGGTTTAATCGCACAACCAACCTTTGATTTGAATGAAGCGATTGAAGCGCCTTACATCAATGTACGTCGTCCTAGTATGGCAATTTTACGTGAACAAGGCGTAAACGGTCATGTGGAAATGGCGGCTGCATTTGATAAAGTCGGTTTCAACACCGTTGACGTACACATGAGTGACCTGCTGGCTGGTCGTATCAGCCTGGATGACTTTGAAGGTCTGGTGACTTGTGGCGGCTTCTCTTACGGTGACGTTTTAGGTGCCGGCGGTGGCTGGGCGAAATCGGTGCTGTTCAATGCCAAACTGCGTGACCAGTTCGAGAAATTCTTTAACCGTCAAGAAACCTTCAGTGTGGGTATCTGTAACGGCTGTCAAATGCTGTCACAACTAGCACCACTGATTCCAGGTGCAGAGCATTGGCCACGTTTCCATCGCAATACCTCTGAAGTGTTTGAAGCGCGTACTGTGAACGTGCGTGTAGAAAAATCAAACTCGATTCTGTTTGATGGTATGGAAGGTTCAATTCTGCCAATCGCGGTTGCGCATGGGGAAGGCCGTGCTGTGGCCAGCGCTGAAGACTTTGCCGCATTAAATGCGAGTAACCAGATCAGCCTGCGTTATGTCGACAGCCAGGGCAATGTGACCCAGCACTATCCACTGAACCCGAACGGCTCTCCAGAAGGGATTACCGGTGTGACCTCTAAAGATGGTCGTGCCACGATTATGATGCCGCACCCGGAGCGTAACTTCCGTGCC
Organism: Acinetobacter sp. YH12112; assembly: GCF_013418945.1. Taxonomy (NCBI): domain Bacteria; kingdom Pseudomonadati; phylum Pseudomonadota; class Gammaproteobacteria; order Moraxellales; family Moraxellaceae; genus Acinetobacter; species Acinetobacter sp. YH12112. Next base: position 41,498 of record NZ_VPBA01000009.1, read on the forward strand.
GTACAACATTCCTGGAAACCTGAAGAATGGACTGAAGATGGTGCATGGTTACGTATGTTCCGTAACGCACGTAAATTCATTGGTTAATTGACCTTATTTTGAAAAGCCACCTACGGGTGGCTTTTTTATCGGCGTTTCATCCCAAAATGGGGATAGCTGATTTTGCCCGGCACCGTACAATAAACAGCATAATTATAAAAGTGGATAACAAAAATGCAGATGCGAACGGTCATTCCTATTTTTACCAGCTTGATTATGCTGAACGGTTGTGGTGGTGAGAGTGCCAAGATTCAGGAGTCTGTCAGATATGCTCAGCCGCTGCATTCCAGTTTAACCCAGTCCCAGTCTGGTACGCAGCCACAAGGTGAAAAGTGGTCGGTTTCAGGTCAGGTATTTGATGCCAGCGGGCAACCTATCGCCCAAGCCAAAATCTATGTGCAGCTGGGCGAACACAACTATTATGCCCATTCTCAGGCTGATGGCCGCTATACCTTATATCTGCCTCGTGAATATGATTATCCCGATCATATTGCCGGCACGGTCTGGATGGAGGGCTATCAACCGGAAATCCTGTTGCTGTCCTATCAGAACCAGCATTTATATATTGATCAGCATAGCCATCTGGTCCAGCTCAAGCCTTTAACCGAAGCGCATGTGGTGTTTCAGCAGGGGCTACATTTAATTCATCTGGGTGATGATTCACTGGTGAAAAACCCGGAAACCCGAATTCAGACCGCGCCACAAGGACTGGTCTGGAGTGATGGTTTTCAGTATACGCAGGCACTGCAAAAACAGTATAACCAGCTCTGTATCCAGTTGTATGGCAAGGGTATTCAGAGCCAGTATGCCAATCAGGATAAAATTTCCATCTCCAGAAAAAATGACCTGCGTTTAAGTATTACCCAATTGCTGTCGGACAGTCCGAGTTCGGGCGCCTATAGTGCCAATGAGCACTGTTTTCCGTTAAGGCATTTTCAGGTGAATGATCATATTCAGGTGCAAATTAAGTCACATACCCTGGACACCGATCAGGATAATTTCGAGATGCTGAATATTGTAGGCGTCTTAAGAAAAATTTAAAGTAGATTACCTTGCTGAGATAAATAATGGGCTCAATGAAATAGCCTAAGCAAATAAAGGATCTGATCGATTTTGAAGATTCAATAATTCTCGCTATTCCATTGCCATGTTTCATCCAAACCCATAGCTAAAGCTGGGCAATTGTTTGGGATCAGTACTGTATCTATTCAAACAGATGTAGCGCTATTCAGGATTTAGGTCATTTCTTGCAAACAGCAGATGACAACAGGCCAGTCAATACGGTATGAAAGATAGATCAATACCGGGAGTGACTATGCTAAAACTGATTTTTTATGTGCCTGAATCGCATCTGGAAGCCACCAAAGCTGCTGTATTTAAAGCCGGTGGTGGGGGAATCGGCGATTATGAACACTGTGCCTGGCAGGTGCTGGGCACCGGGCAATTTAAACCCTTACGTGGCGCAGACCCGTATATTGGGGAAGTCGGCACGCTTGAAAAAGTAGAGGAATGGCGGGTGGAAATCATTGTACCGGAAGATAACGCAGCAAATGTAGCCCGTGCCTTAAAAGATAGCCATCCTTATGAAGAACCGGCATTCGAGTTTATTCAGATGATAGATGTGCAGTTTTAATTATTGAATATTGGAATATCTGACAGAGAGGGAGAGCCTTTTAATCAGCTCTCCCTTGTGCAGCAGTCCCGCTTCTCTCTTAAAGAAAAGTGGGACTTTTTACATCTTGTTTAAACTTTCTGAATAAACAACTCCCGGTCAAACCGGTATTGCGGGAAGAACACGCCATCTTTCGCACGTTCACCGGCAGCAATTACCATCACCACATATTGCTGTTCATTCAGCTTTAAGATTTTACGCACCATTGGCTCATCAAAACCTTCCATCATACAGCTGTCAAAGCCATAAGCGCGTAAGGCCAGCACCAGATTTTCACAGGCCAAAGCGGTAGTTTTCGAGGCCCACAGTTTGGCATCGGCCGGATGAAACGCCGACACTGGCAATTGCTTGTCCAAGCTACGTGCCACTTTAAAGGCCACTTTTTTGAAATGACCGAAGGCATTGAAATAGCCAGTTTTATAATTATAGGGAATAAATTTATAGTATTTTTTTACCGGGGCTGGCGCTTCAGGAAACGGGAACTCGGAAATATTGAGTTTGGCCATTTCATCAATGCGGTCGGTGCGTGCTACACAAACAATCAGCTCGGCCGCAGTTCTGGCTGCCAGCTGACTCAGACAGGCTTTGACCAGCTGCTTTTTCTTGGCCGGATTCTGGACCACATAAAAGGTCCACGGCTGTAAATTGGAGGAGTTCGGTGCCAGTAAGGCTAAATCCAGGCAGGCATCTAAAATATCCGCTGGAATGGGCTTGTCGGTAAATTTACGTACCGAACGGCGGCTGGTGATGACTTTACGAAAGTTTTCGACATCAATATCTTGTGGTGCCGGTTCGTAATAGCGTTTTTTCTCGGTTGAAGATGATGCAGAGTTTAAAGATGAAGGATCTGACGAATTTGACATGGGAACCATCACAAAAGAAATAAAAGAAAGAGAAAACAACTAAACCATAAAAAACGTAGGCACAGCGACTGCACCTACGTTGATGAGCATAATACTTAATGAAACTGGGTAAAGTCAGGTTTACGTTTTTGCATAAAAGCCTGTACAGCTTCCATCATTTCCGGTGAGCCGACCCGTTTCATAAAGATTTCCGCTTCATGATCAATACAGTCAATGATCTCATCCAGATTGTGTTTCATTAGCGCTTTGGTTTGTTTGAGAGAAGCCAGTGGCAAGGCTGCCAAAATGTGCGCCTGTTGCTGGGCAGTGGCATATACCTCCACTTCAATGCTATTGACCAGACCGGCACTGAGCGCTTTGTCACTGTTAAACTTCTGAGCAGTTAGCAGCAGCTCTGCGGCTTTATGGAAACCGGCCTGCTGTACCAGCAGTTTGCTGGACGCACCTTCTGGGGACAGGCCGAGGCTCACAAATGGAATCTGGAACAGGGCAGTGTTGTCGCTATAGACTAAATCTGCATGTAATAACAGCGTGACCCCAATGCCAATGGCTACACCACGCACCGCAGCAATTAGCGGTTTGGAAAAACGTGCAGCAGCTTTTAGCAATACAAAGGGTGGCGTATCTCCAGCTTTGCCTTGCAATGGTGTTTGAATAAACTTCATGAAGTCCTGCATGTCGTTACCGGCACTGAAATCAGCATCGGCTCCGCGTAAAATTACTACGCGGACGTCTTTATTCTGATCGGCTTCGTCCAGTGCCTGCGCAATCCAGAGATACAGTTCACCATACAGGGCATTTTTGGCTTCCGGGCGCTGAATGGCTAAGGTCAGTACGCCATTGTCTAAATTCGCATTCAAATGTGGATGGGGTTGTTGAATACAGCTCAGTGTCATCGTACTATCCTTGCTTTCAATTAATTTGAATTTATGGGCTTATTATGGCGAAAATTATTGTTGACGCCACAACTGGTGAGTTCATAAAAGTTGATGTGCTATGAATTATAAATTTGATTATCTTGTGTTTATTGGCCGCTTCCAGCCTTTTCATCTGGCACATATGCAGACCATTTTAATCGCGCTGGAGCAAAGTGAAAACGTGATTTTGGCACTGGGCTCTGCACAAGATGAACGCAATATCAAAAATCCGTTTACTGCCGCTGAACGCCAGCAGATGATTCTGTCCAACTTTAGCCCAGAGCAGCAGCAGCGGATCAAATTTGTGCATGTGGTCGATGTATATAACGATGAAAAATGGCAGAAACTGGTGAAAATGCTGGTGGCCACGGTGGCCGGACCAGAAGCCAAAGTCGGTTTAATTGGTCATTTTAAAGATGAGTCTTCCTATTATCTGCAATTTTTTCCGGAGTGGGAGATGGTCGAGCTTGACAGTCTGGAAGGTGCCATGTCTGCCACGCCGGTACGTGAAGCCTATTTTCGTGGAGAAATCTGGACTGATGCTTTCCCGCCGGGCACAATCAAATTTTTACAGAATTTTCAGCACACGCCGGTTTATCAACAATTACAAGACAAATATCATGCGCAAGACCGTAGTAATCTCACCTAAGCTCGCCAGCTCCATCTTGTTAACAAGATAAAGCCAGTTGTGCCGCAAGGAGATAAGCGATGAAGTTGAACCCCTCACATACCATAGTTCCAACAGTAAAATGCTTGCTGGGTGCGGCCGTTATGCTGCTGGGTATCAGCCCGGCCTATGCCGAGCACTGGACCTTGACCTCAAAAAGTGAAGTCGGTTTTGAAATTAAGTCCATGGGCGTGCAACTGGTCGAAGGGCAGTTTAAAGAGGTGCAGTCAGTCATGCATTTTGATCCAACAGCACCGCAGCAGGCCTCAACCCAATTTGTGCTAAATGTGGACAGTCTGCAGCTGAGTAAACCGTCTTTAAGACATATGATTCTGGGCGAGGACTTATTCCATGCCCAAAAATATAAAACCGTCAGTTTTAAAAGCACGCGTTTTACTGCTTTAGGTCCTGATCAATATCGTATTGCCGGTAATTTAACCCTACGCGGCGTGACGCGTCCGGTTGTTTTTCATACCAGTTTAAAACCGAATACAGGAAACCCGAAATTGCTGGATGTGCAATCATCAACCCAAATTCAGCGTAGTGATTTCGGTATGAAAAAGGCGATGGGTGGTGTTGGAGAAAAGGTCAATATTCAGCTTAAAGGTCAGTGGCGTGTTCAATAGGTGGATGATGAGCATCATGAGTCAGTCAGATTCATCCAGTGCCTTGCCTGTTGTTTTAAGGCTTGTCCCAGTTTCTCAATCGCCACAGATTGCTGTTTCCAGTGATGCCAGTACAGTGCCACTTCTGTTTTTGCCTCAGGCAAAATTTCAATCAGTTGGCCATCTTTAAGCCGATCTGCAATTTGGACTTCGGGCAGCATGCCATAACCGATGCCTTTAAAAATAGCATTCGCAAAGGCTGTTGAATCAGGAATCTGATGATAAGGGTAGCTGGATTCAGTGAGACCATACTGCTGTTCCAGTTGGTCGCTATGCAGCCGGTCTTTATGGTTATAAATGACAGCGGGAGCAACTCTTAAACTGTCACGATGCATACCCTGTCTAAACCAGCGTTGTACAAATGTCGGGCTGGCGACCATCCGATAAGTCATACTGCCCAGGTATTCGGCGATACAGCCTGCAATGGCCTGTGCCTGAGTAGAAATACAGGCATTTACCTGACCGGTTTCCAGTAAGTGATGGGTTTGACTCTGATCTTCAAGCTGTAATTTCAGCACGATCTTGTCTTGGATTAAGGTGTCCTGCAGGGCACTTAATAACCAAGTGGAAAGAGAATCGGCATTACTGGCGATATGCACCTGATAAAAATTGGAATGGAGATGATAACCTGTCAATTTCTGACGCAGGTTCTGTTCCAGCAGCCGCCGATGTTGTAAATACTGCAATAATGCTTGTCCGGCTTGAGTGGTACGGCAGGGCCGCTCCCTTAAAATAAGCATCTGTCCCAAATCTTTTTCTAAATTCTGCACCCGCAGCGTAATTGCTGAGGCAGTTACATATAAACGCTCAGCGGCCAGCTCAAAACTTCCGGTTTCTGCTACTGCCAGAAAAGCTTCACATTGTTTACTGTTCAATATATTCATTGAGAAAAATTAAGCCATCCCTATTTTTCCTTAATTTTACTTATTTCAAAATAAAAAAAATAGATAATAGCTGCATTTCAGGTGGAGCAGAAAAGATGTTGGCCTATGTACAGGGAATGGCGATTGGTTTGGGATTGATAGCAGCGATTGGAGCACAAAATGCCTTTGTCTTGAAACAGGGATTAAAAGGGCAGCATATCTTTTGGATTTGTGTGTGCTGTGCCGTATCTGATTCCATTTTAATTATGGCCGGCGTATTCGGTTTGGGGGATGTCGTGCAGCAGCATCCTCAAGTGCTTACTGTGATTAAATATTTGGGCGTCGCATTTTTATTTTTATATGGACTTCAGCACGTTTATCAGGCTTGGTGTGGACAAAAGTCGATGCAGCTTGCAGATACTGCGCCACCGACATTAAAAGCCTTATTGTTGCTGTGTTTGGTATTGACCTGGCTCAATCCGCATGTCTATTTAGATACCGTGTTGCTGTTGGGTTCTATTTCAAGCCAATTCGGTGCCGGGCAACTCGATTTTATGTGGGGTGCAATTACGGCATCGTGGCTGTTCTTTTTTGCTTTGGGCTATGGCGCAAAGTGGTTATTGCCGCTGTTTCAAAACCCGAGCGCCTGGCAAATTTTAGATTGCATCATTGCCTTGATGATGTGGAGTATTGCCTGGTCTTTACTGACATTATCCTGATCACAAGCCCGAGCTTACCTCAGGCTTTTTTCCGATCCAGCAATTGTTTAACTGTTGGCTTGTAAGGTTTTTAAATCTTCCAGTACCTGCTCGGCATGTCCTGCAGCCTTGACTTTACGGTATTCCTTGACCAGCTGGCCGTTATGGAAAATAAAGGTAGAGCGCTCAATTCCCATGACTTTTTTGCCATACATATTTTTTTCTTTAATCACATCAAAATGCTGGCACAGCACTTCTTCCTTATCACTGATCAGATCAATCGTCAGGTTCTGTTTGGCAGTAAAGTTCTGATGTGCTTTCACCGAATCACGCGACACGCCAAGAATGGTCGCACCCAATGCCTCAAACTGATCTTTCAGGCCAGAAAAATCTACTGCCTGCGTGGTACAGCCTGGAGTGGAATCCTTTGGATAAAAATACACAATTAACCATTCCGCCTGTAGTTCAGCCAGATTGATTTCCGCCGTGGTGGTCGGAAAAGTCTGATTCGGTAAGTTCAAGTCGCTCATGATATCGTCCTTTTAGATTGTGTCAGTTTTTAAATTGCCTCTATCATACCGAATTTCCTGCGTTTTCTCACAAATTACCGGTAGAGAAAAATGAACGCAGCAAACTGGGTAAAAAAAAGCCTGCAATGGATGCAGGCCTCTGGAGGAAATATATGATTATTTCTTTTGCTGCGCTTGCGCGGCTTTCATGGCTTCTTCAGTTAAGGTTTTTAATTTACCGGTTAACTGAGGACCAAAACATGCCTGTAAGTCTTTGTTTTGTTTTTGGACAAAAGCAAGGGTACTTGGGCTTTTCTTCTGGTTAATGGTACTTTGGATTTCCCATTTTTGTGCATTGGTCAGCTTGCCATCGGCTTCAACCGCACAGGTACAGTATTTGCTGACTTCAGCAGCGCTTAACTTTTTACCTTTTGCAGTTTCTTCTTTACAAACATTAATCAGCGCCGATTTTACATTGGTGCTTTTATATGCCTGTTGCAATTTGTCTGTGTTGGCCTGAGCAGATGTTGCGAATACGGCTACAGTAGACACAATCGCAGAAAGGATAATGTTTGATTTTAAATTCTTCATAGATTCTACCTTGTCATTACGGTATATAACGTGTTGGATCAGCCACACCTGCGTCTAGGAAACCCTGTTTACGTAAACGACAGCTATCGCATTTTCCACAAGCACGTCCTTGGTCATCTGCCTGGTAGCAAGACACCGTTTGACTATAGTCTACGCCATGATCAAGACCTAAGCGAATGATATTTGCTTTGGATAAATGTAACAAAGGTGTTTCAAATTTGAGTGGTTTTCCTTCTACGCCTACTTTGGTCGCCAAACGCGCCATATTGGCAAAAGCCTCAATAAACTCAGGACGACAGTCCGGATAGCCGGAATAATCCACCGCGTTAATACCAATAACAATGGCTTCTGCATCAAATACTTCCGCTGCTGCCAGCGCATAAGACAGGAAGATGGTGTTACGTGCTGGCACATAAGTCACCGGAATACCATCCTGTTCCTGCTCGGGTACCTCAATATTATGATCGGTCAGGGCAGAGCCACCTAAGTTACCTAAATCTATATTAATGACACGATGTTCTACACCCGCACGCTGGGTTAAGGCTTTGGCAGCGTCCAGCTCGGTTGTGGAACGCTGGCCATAACGAAAACTGAGGGCGATACATTCATAACGCGCTTGCGCCCACGCTAAACAGGTTGTTGAGTCTAAACCACCAGATAACAATACAATGGCACGAGGGCGCATCAGAATCTCCAAAATAATAAAAAGCAATTTGAGCTGTGTATAAAGCTTTGCGTTTCGCAGCTTAATTTTGCAAACAGAGCAATTATACAGCAGCCTGATTAACGACCAATTTCGTCATTCCACAGCAGTTTGTGTAACTGTAGCTGAAAACGAACAGGGAGATGGTCTTCTAAAATCCATTGGGCCAAATCACGGGCCAGTTGTGGCATGCGTGCGGCACCATTTTCAACTTCAAAGGCAGGGGAAAACCAGACGGTGCTGACTTTTTTATGCAGTTGATATAACTCTACTTGCTGCTTTGACCATTCATAATCTTCACGGTTACAAATCACAAACTTGATTTGATCGTGCGTAGTCAAATAGTCCAGATTCGAAAGCAAATTTCGTGCAACTTCCCCAGAGGTTGGGGTTTTTAAATCTAAAACTTTGGAAACACGTGGGTCTACCTTAGATACATCTAAAGCACCGCTGGTTTCCAGGGACACTTCACAGCCTAAATCTGCTAATCGCTGCATTAAAGGCAGGGCATTCGGCTGTGCCAGCGGTTCACCGCCCGTCACGCAGACATACGGTGTGTTAAAGTCCAGCGTGGTCTGAATAATCGCTTCAAGCGACTGACGCTCGCCACCTTCAAAAGAATAGGTGGTATCGCAATAGGTACAGCGCAGCGGACAACCGGTTAAACGGATAAACACAGTTGGCAGCCCTGAGGTATTGGCTTCGCCTTGTAATGAATAGAAGATCTCCGTAATGCGTAAACCCGCAGACGGATCAGAAACAGGAATAGCGGAAGATCGAAGCGTACTCATAACAAATTAACCACCGGGTAGAAAAACAAAAATCTCTACGATCATTGCTAACCGTAGAGATGAGGAGCGATAGCTCCGCTTAAACTAAAGAAAAATTAGTCTTCGCGTAATAAATCGTTCAAGCTGGTTTTCGCACGTGTTTGCGCGTCAACTTTTTTCACGATAATGGCAGCATATAAGCTGTATGTGCCGCATTTAGATGGCAGGCTGCCAGAAACAACTACAGAACCGGCAGGAACACGGCCGTAGTGGATTTCACCAGTTTCACGGTCATAAATCTTGGTAGATTGACCAATGTAAACGCCCATAGAAATCACAGAACCTTCTTCAACAATCACGCCTTCCACGATTTCAGAACGTGCGCCGATGAAGCAGTTATCTTCAATAATGGTCGGATTGGCTTGGAGTGGCTCAAGTACACCACCAATACCGACACCACCAGACAAGTGTACATTTTTACCAATTTGTGCACATGAACCGACAGTGGCCCAAGTGTCGACCATAGTGCCTTCATCTACATATGCACCAATGTTGACATACGATGGCATCAGCACCACATTTTTTGCCTGGAACGAACCTTTACGTGCAACTGCAGGGGGTACTACGCGTACGCCAGCCGCTTTAAACTGTTCTTCAGTCCAGCCTTTGAATTTGGTGTCGACTTTGTCATAGAAACGAAGATCACATGACTCAATTGGTTTATTGTCGTTTAGTTTAAAAGATAACAAAACGGCTTTTTTCAACCATTGGTGTACAACCCATTCACCGTCAATTTTTTCCGCTACACGCAGTGTACCGTTATCTAAGCCAGCAATAGCTTCCTCTACTGCCTGACGGATTTCAGCCGGGCAGTCTGCCGCGGTGAAATTAGCACGATCTTCAAACGCTTGTTCAATAATCGTTGAAAGCTGAGACATGATCTTCCTTCCAAAAAAATTTTCAAGATTTTACACTAAATTGAACACGGGTTAGATGAAAATTGGCGCTAAGATCGAAATTAATAATAAAGAAAAATGTTTTCGCTCAATAGAAGAAACATCTGCTTAAACTTTCACCTCAAAAAAGAGTTATCTTTCAAAAAGAAACATAGATTTGTATCAAAAAATAACAAAAAATGAGCAAAATGTGCATAAAAACTGTGCGGGAACTTCTTTATATTTAAGCTTATCAACAATAGTACGAAACATGAAAAATAAGTTTTTATTTTGAGGAGCATATTACGATGAAATCTTTACATAAAATTTTAGCCATTTCAGTGCTTGCTACAGCAGCAGGTTCAGCAATGGCAGATACAGCAGTAATACATGATAGTTATGCCTTTGATCGTAACCAACTCATTCCAACAGGTGTCCGTGCTGAAGTCGGTACAACTGGTTATGGTGGTGCCTTACTTTGGACTGCAAACCCGTATGTGGGCTTAGCTCTTGGTTATAACGGTGGCGATATTTCTTGGTCGGATGACTTATCTATTAATGGTACTAAGTACGATATGGATATGGACAATAACTTGACCTATTTAAATGCTGAAATTCGCCCATGGGGTGCAAGTCCAAGTAAATGGGCGCAAGGCGTTTATGTTGCAGCAGGTGTTGGCTATATTGACAATGAATACGGCTTAGATAAGCAAAATAAAAATGCGCAAGGTACTATTCATGTAAATGATGTTGCATACACAGGTTTAGGTGGGGTGAAAGGTAAACTCGCTTATGAAAATGACATTGCGCCATATTTAGGTTTAGGTTTTGCTCCAAAGATTAACAATAATTGGGGTGTATTTGGTGAAGTTGGTGCGTTCTATACAGGTAATCCGACTGTTAATTTAAGTGAATATGGTAATTTATCTAACGCAGTTACTGGTTCTCCAAGTATTTCAGAGTCAGTACGTGCTGAAGAGCAAAAAATTGCCAATGATGACAAATACGAATGGATGCCAGTAGCCAAACTAGGTGTAAGTTACCACTGGTAATATCTATTAGCTTGAGCTAAACCAAAAACGAGCTTCGGCTCGTTTTTTTATACCTTTAGAAATGATAGCCAAATCTTAGTCCATATACCCAGGCATGATTGTCCCGATTGACCGAGGCTAGACTGGAAATTTGAGTGCCGGCAAAATCACTGGGTTGAATATGCGGCTGTTTAAACTTTAAATAATAGGCCCCTGCAGCAATAAAACTGTCAGGTCGAAAATAAAAGAGCTGGCCTAAGCCGAGGCTATAGTGCCCATCTGCCGGATTTAGGGTCGAGGCCGGATTGCCAATCCCGGAGTCCCAGCCCAGTTCTAACTGACTGATCCAGCGTGCATTCCAGCGATGTAACCCGCCCAGTTTGGCCGACCATTGATCTTTCTGATAATGAATTAATTTAAAGTCTTTAATTTCAGGAACGAATGTTGCGTAAGCATCAATCACGGCGCCAAATTGAGTCGGTTGTATATAAAAATCTTTCCAGTTAACCCAGCGTATACCCGCATAGAGCAGGTTATTGGCACTGATGCCGGTGTGCAAATCCAGATTCAGTGATTCGGGTGTGCGAACCGCGGTACTCTGGTCCGCCACAATCTGCAATTGGCCTTGTGGGGACTGTTCCTGTACCGCTAGCTGATGATGAATGGCCGAACGATAAGTGAACGCCGCACTCATGGCATATTCAGGAATCTGGTAGCGTACCCCGGCCAGCCAGCCCCACGCATCATCTTCAGGGAAATGGGCCTGATAGCCATGAAAAATATAATAATTTTGTCCCCAAAGCTCTAGGTTTCCCTGAAAAGATTGATGGCTGAGTCCTGCATAAAAAGTCCAGTGCGTATCCGGATGATACCCGACAAGTGCGCTAATATTTTCTGTTTTAAAGCGAATGTCGGCAGCTTCGACGTCTAATGGTTGACCATAAAAATCCGGGTTGTAGTTATAGTTAACCTTGACCCCAAAGGGCTGATCATAAAGCAGGGCAAAGGAAAACTCTGGATTCAGCTGCAGTTTAAAACCACCGAGAACAAAACGCTGCTCGGGTGCCAGGTTGCCGGTAGAATAATCATAAATCCCTAACTCGGCCAGTGCAGCCTGATTTTCGACTTGTCCTGCAACATCGGCCTCTAAATGCACCAGGGAGATTTCGGCATAATGATCGGGCTGGAAAAAAATATGCATGGATTGTCCGGACTGCTCCAGCGCTGCTGCAGAAACAGCTTGAACCGGTAAAAGCAGGCTCATCGACACCCAGAAAAAATAGACCTTCATTGGCCGTCCTTTAATTTTTGGTTAAATTATAAATTTATAAAGTATTGATATTAAAAAATTATCTAGCTATTAAAACTGAATTTGATGAAAAAATAAACAATTTTAAGTGATCTTTATCCCATTTTTTAGGGGTGCTGTAATGTAGTGCAAAATGAGCGTTAGCATAAAATTTAAGAAGTGTGGATTGGACTAGTCTGATTAGTGGATCAACTTGAGAGATATAAAAAAAGAGGATGCTGATGCCATCCTCTCCATTTCCATTTTTTGTTGGGGTTAGTCTTCCGGATACGCGACTTTTTTCAGGGCTTTAATGTCGGCTTCAGGTGAGCACAGGGAAATAAACTCATAGCCATAACCACGTAGTAAATGTCCTTTACGCACCGCCAGCCAGGTGGTATTCAGGCCAAAAATATCGGTTTCTATCTGCTTTAAACGATAATCACGTTCCTGGTCATAGGCTACATTGTTGACTACACCGACGCCCATGCCTAATTCGACATAGGTTTTAATGACATCGGCATCTAGGGCAGACATCACGATATCAACATCAATACCGGCATCTTCAAAGGCTTTGTCAATTTTAGAACGGCCGGTAAAACCGCCGTGGTAGGTAATAATCGGATATTCCGCCAAATCCTGAATGCTGATCTCGGCTTTATGGGCCAGCGGATGGTTTTGCGGGGTAATAATACTGTGCTGCCAAGTATAGTAAGGCACACTGGCCAGATTGCTTTCTGTGGTTAAGGATTCTGTTGCAATACCAATATCGGCTTCGCCTTGTAGCAGCATCTCGGTAATTTCAACCGGACTGGCCTGTTGCAGAATCAGATGGACCTTGGGAAATTCTTTTTTAAACTGGTTCACAATCGGCGGGAGTACATAACGTGCCTGAGTGTGGGTGGTGGCAATGGTTAGGGTGCCTTCATCCACTTTATTAAAATCATCGGCCAGACGTTTAATATTATCAGCATCCACCAACATGCGCTCAACAATACCGAGTAGGGCCTGACCAGGTTCAGTCAAACCGAGCAGGCGTTTGCCTTTACGGATAAACAGTTGCACACCCAGTTCATCTTCCAGGTCTTTAATATGCTTGCTCACCCCGGACTGGGAGGTGTACAGCGCCGCAGAGGCTTCGGTTAAATTGAAGTTCTGGCGCACAGTTTCTCGAATAATTCTGAGCTGTTGGAAGTTCATGTCCTTTTTTCCCTCAAAAAAGGATGGGGCTTGAAATGCCCCATCGGTGCGCGGTTAAGCGACTTGATTTTCAAATAAATGTAATTGACTTGCTGTCAGCCAGACGGTCTGGTTTGGACGGAACTGATGCAAGCGTGCTTCTTCTGGGGTGAGGGAAATTTCAATTAAGTTCCCTTGACGGTCGTTCAGTTCTGCCAGCACTTTACCGGCAATCCAGACTTCACGTAAGAAGGTGGCCTGAATGGCATTGTCCTGTGGCTGGGCATGAATGGTCAGCTCATCCGGGCGGGCAAAGGCAATGATCTCGCCCTGAGGCCCCTGTTGTGCGCTGGCCAGCTGAATACGGTCTTCACCCAGCTGAATCAGGCCATTGCTGTTCTGACCTTCAAAACGGTTGGCCTGACCCAGGAAGTCAAACACAAACGGCGTCGCCGGTTTTTCGTAGACTTCGCGTGGTGAACCAATCTGCTCGATGTTGCCTTTGTTCATCACCACGATCTGGTCCGCCACTTCTAAGGCTTCTTCCTGATCATGGGTAACAAAAATTGAAGTGATATGCAATTCATCATGCAAGGTACGTAACCAGCGGCGCAGTTCTTTACGCACTTTGGCATCCAGCGCACCAAACGGTTCATCCAGCAGCAAAACACGTGGTTCAACGGCTAAAGCACGCGCCAGGGCAATACGCTGACGCTGACCGCCAGACAATTGCGCCGGATAACGGTCGGCCAGAAAGCCGAGTTGCACCAGATCAAGCAAACGGGTCACGCGTTTTTTTATTTCAGCTTCCGATGGACGGGTGGCACGCGGACGCACACGTAAACCAAAGGCAATGTTGTCAAAAACAGTCATGTGACGGAACAGCGCATAATGCTGGAAGACGAAACCGACCTGACGTTCACGCACGTGAACATCGGTGGCATCCTGACCTTCCAGAATCACCTGACCGCCATCGGCAGATTCCAAACCGGCAATAATCCGCAGCAGGGTGGTTTTACCACAGCCCGATGGACCTAGGAGAGCCACCAGCTGGCCATCTGGAAAATCGAGGGAGATATTGTTCAGTGCATGGAATGCACCAAAGTGTTTTTCAATATTTTTAACTTGAATACTCATGAGGTCATTCCTTAAGAAACTGTTGAATCTTCATTACGTTTGTCCTGCTTTTCCTGACGGATTTCGACCCAGGTTTTCAGGATCAAGGTCACAATCGCCAGCAGGGCCAGCAGGGATGACACCGCAAACGCAGCACTGAAGGTATATTCGTTATAGAGAATCTCAACGTGTAAGGGCAAAGTATTGGTTTCACCGCGAATGTGTCCAGACACGACTGAGACCGCACCAAATTCACCCATCGCCCGGGCATTACACAGAATGACACCGTAAATCAGGCCCCATTTAATATTCGGCAAGGTGACTTTCCAGAAGGTCTGCCAGCCAGATGCACCCAGTACAATGGCCGCTTCTTCTTCTTCGGTGCCTTGCGCTTCCATGAGTGGAATCAGTTCACGTGCCACAAACGGTACGGTAATAAAGATGGTGGCAATGACAATCGCTGGCACGGCATACAAAATCTTGATGTCGTTGTCCATTAACCAGTTGCCCATCCAGCCCTGAGTACCAAAAATCAGTACCAGCATCATCCCGGCAATCACCGGAGAGACCGAGAACGGCAAATCAATGATGGTGGTCAGAATCGATTTACCCGGGAAGTTAAACTTGGCCACTGACCAGGCTGCGGCTACCCCAAACACCACATTGAGTGGAACGGCAATAGCCGCGGTGAGTAAGGTCAGTTTGACTGCAGATAAGGTATCTGGATGTACAAGCGCCTGGGTATACACGCCCACACCTTGTTTAAAGGCTTCAACGAACACCAGAATTAATGGCAGAATCAGGCAGCTCAGGAAGAAAATCAGGGCAATGGCCAGTAAGGTGTAGCGAACCCAGGTCGGTTCACGGGTGGCATCACGCGATTGCAGCTTGTCGGCCAAAGCATTGCTGTTGGTATTTAAACTCATCGGGCTGTTCTCCCTGTACGACGGCTGGCCCATGCTTGTAACAAGTTAATCAGGAACAGCATCACGAATGAAATCAGCAGCATCACCACCGCAATAGTGGTTGCACCGGCATAATCATATTCTTCTAAACGGGAGATAATCATCAGCGGGGCAATTTCAGTTTCAAAAGGCTGGTTCCCGGCAATGAAGATTACCGAACCATATTCACCCACGCCACGGGCAAAGGCCAGGGCAAAACCAGTAATTAATGCCGGCAGTAAAATCGGGAAAATCACTTTGGTAACAATCTGCAGACGATTTGCGCCCAGAGCAGATGCCGCTTCTTCCAGCTCGGTTTCCAAATCGCTGAGTACCGGTTGTACGGTACGCACCACAAATGGAATACCAATGAAGATCAGGGCCAAGGTAATCCCGATTGGGGTATAGGCCACCTGAATGCCTAAAGGTTCCAGATACTGACCAATCCAGCCGGTCGGTGCATATAAAGAGGTCAGGGCAATACCGGCCACGGCGGTTGGTAAGGCAAAAGGTAAATCGACCAGCGCATCAATCAGGCGTTTGCCCGGGAAGCGGTAACGCACCAGACACCAGGCCAGCAATAAACCAAAAACGACGTTCACCAGTGCTGCGATCAGCGCAGCACTAAAACTTAACTGCAAAGATTTTAAGATACGTTCAGAACTTAAAATTTCCCATAAACCTTCCCAGCCAATGTCTAGCGATTTTAAAAATACGGCAGACAAAGGAATCAGAACGATTAATGATAAATACGCTAGGGTAAAGCCTAGAGAAAGACCAAATCCTGGCAGCACTCGGGACCGCTGCGACATGATTACTCCTCAAAGAGAGAATGCGGGCTGAAATCAGCCAGCGAAAAATAAATAAATTTCGGCACAAGCATAATTTGCGAGGGTTAAATTGCAAATTTAAATAAATACTTGCTGTCATCAGTAATACTGATATGCTGCATAGCCTTTTCTGAAATCAGGTAGTTCCAGAGTTCAGGAAAAGGACCAAAACCAGAGGCGACATTAATATGCCCGACATGGCCCAAGCTCACTGGCTCTAATTGCCAGGACTGCGCCAGTTCCAGTGCATGTTCGGCATTTAACCAGGGATCATTTTCACTGATTAGCATGCTGGCCGGAACCTGCACTTGCAGCTGATGAAAATAATCCTGATAGTCATGCTGGCTGTCACGGGCAAAACCGGCTTCACCAAAACGGCCCGGGTTGGCCGGCGCCACCAGTACCAGATTCTTGACCTTGCGTTGCAGCGCCGGGTATTGCGCCAGAGCGGCTACGGTAGTCAGGCAGCCAAAGCTATGCGCCACAATTTGCAGCGGTGCATCAATAGCCGCCACGGTGCTTCGGAACTGTTCTACCCAAGTTTTGAGTACCGGGGCATTCCAGTCCTGCTGCTCGACGCGGGAGCAGGACATGAGTTGTCGTTGTAACCAGGATTGCCAGTGGCCATATTCACTGCCACCCACGCCCGGAACAATTACGGTATGAATCATGTCGATGCTCCTTTGCTTACCCTACAGTTGCTGATGCTATAGCTGAATTATTTCGCGCTATTGGCTTTTACGATCTGGTCGAAAATGCCGCCATTTTCAAAATGTGCAGACTGGACTTTGGCCCAACCCCCAAATTCCTGATCCACCGTGACCAGCTTTAATGGTTTAAACACCTGGCTGTATTTCTTTAATGCTGCTTCGCTACGAGGACGATAATAATGTTTGCCGGCTAAATCTTGTCCGAGTGGGGAATACAGAAAGTTTAAATAGCCTTGGGCCAAATATTTGTTGCCGTGTTTTTCGGCATTTTTCTCAACAATGGCCACCGGCGGTTCTGCCAGTACCGATAGGCTTGGGGTAATAATTTCAAATTTACCCGGCTGCTCACGAATGGCTAAGTGCGCTTCATTTTCCCAGGCCAGCAGTACATCACCAATGCCACGCTCGGCAAACGTGGTGGTTGAACCGCGGGCGCCTGAATCCAGAACTTTGGTGTTTTTATAAATTTTACGGACAAATTCCTGTGCAGTTTGATCATTGCCACCCGGCTGATGTTTAGCCCAAGCCCAGGCGGCCAGATAGTTCCAGCGTGCACCGCCTGAGGTTTTCGGGTTCGGGGTAATAATGCCCACACCCGGCTTGACCAGATCGCCCCAGTCCTGAATCCCTTTCGGATTACCTTTACGCACTAAAAATACAATGGTCGAGGTATAAGGCGTCGAGTTATGTGGTAATTTCTTTTGCCAGTCTGCCGGAAACAGTTTGGCTTTTTCCGCAATTACATCAATATCGGCAGCCAAAGCCAGCGTCACCACATCGGCACTCAGGCCATCAATTACGGCACGGGCCTGTTTGCCTGAACCGCCATGTGACTGTTTAAAATTAATTTTTTGTCCGGTCTGGCTTTCCCAGTATTTGCCAAACTGTTTATTCACATCATCATATAATTCACGGGTCGGGTCATACGACACGTTCAGAAAATCTTTTGCAGCAACACCAAAGGAGGATGCCGAAATTAATGCGGCCAGTACCCCAATTTTTAATTTTGTAAAACTCATGACTAACCTCAAATTTTTCGCTGTTTTGTAACATGAGGCAAGAATAGCGCTAGTCTTATTCCTAAAAAAATAATAAAAAATGAATTTTATATGAATAAAAAAGAAATATAAATAGATCTTCCATTCTTACACTAAAGCCAGCTCAAATGGATACTTGTTGTATGCAATGTTTTAAGAATGCTGAGGAAATATCGGCCGTTTCAGTGCTGGACCGTGCCTTTCATTATGGCGATGGCTGCTTTAGCACCGCGCGCATCCGCAATGGCCAGATTGAACTGGAGGCCTTACATCTGCTGCGGCTACAACGCGGCTGTGAGCGTTTGTATTTACATGCCAATCTGGCGTTTATCCAGCAGTCGATTCAACAGCTGCAGCAGCGCTATCCGCAGGTTAACGGCACCTTAAAAATCATCATTAGTCGGGGAGATGGACAGCGCGGTTATAGCCTGCCCGCACAAGAGGCTGATGTCTGGGTCTTTTTTTATCCTAAAGCAGTGGATGATTTCCACTATGAAAAAATCGCCAGTGGTGTGTTGAAACAAGCGATGGGACTGAGTATGCCGCAGCTGGTCGGTATTAAAAGCCTGAACCGTTTAGAACAGGTGATACTGAAAAAAGAAGCCGATGCGCAGGGCTGGCCAGAAGCTTTGGTGACTGATGTGCAAGGCTCGGTTGTTGAAGGGGTGAGCAGTAATTGTTTTATTCTTATAAACAATGAATGGATTACACCGGAACTTCGCTATAATGGCGTCCACGGCGTGATGCGGGCTGAAATTCTGGCCCGTATGCAGCAGCACGGCATTTCCTGTCGCCAGCGTTATGTCGATATGGAAGAAATCGCGCAGTTCCAGAGTCTGTTTTTCTGTAATGCGCTCAGTCCGATGAAAATCGTGACCCAGCTCGATGCGCGCCCTTTAGATGTTCAAGCCTGTATTGAACTGTTTAATCGTCTTCAATTGAATCAGATGCATTAATATGTCTTCATCCCGCTCTAAAACGAAAAAGAAAAACAAGCCTCGTTCCCCATTGCCGATTAAAGGCATTTTAACCCTGTTATTGAGCGCACTCCTCATTGTCGTGGTGATGCTCTGGTCCAGCCTGTTTAAAGACTATCCGGTAAAAGGCCAGAAAGAATTACTGGCCATTAGCGATGGCGATACCTATTCCGGTTTTATTGATCGTCTGGAAAGAAATGATCAGGTCAGTTTCCCGATTATTCTGAAGCTGTATCAGAAAATCATGATTCATGATTCGATGAAAGCCGGGGTTTATGAAATCCAGCAGGGCATGAGCATCCGTGAAGTCATGGAAATGATCTCCAATGCGGAAAATGCGCAGATGAACCGGATTCTGGTCATTGAAGGCACCACCTTTAAACAGTTGGTACAGCGTCTGCAAAAGGATGAACTGGTGACTAAAGAAGTCAGCCATCTTCCGACCGATCAATTATTAAAAGCGCTGAATATTCCGTTTGAGCATCCAGAAGGCCTGTTTGCGCCAGATACCTATTTCTTTGCCAAGGGCGAATCGGATCGTAAAATTCTGACCGATTTATATCAGCGTCAGATGAAAGCACTGGATGAAGCCTGGGCCAACCGTGCAGCAGATTTACCGTACAAGAATAAATATGAAGCGCTGGTGATGGCGTCGATTATTGAAAAAGAAACCCATGTCGATAGCGAACTGCGTCAGGTCTCTGGCGTATTTGTGCGCCGTTTAAAGATAGGCATGCGTTTACAAACTGACCCAACCGTCATTTATGGAATGGGCGACAAATATCAGGGCAATATTACCCGTAAGGATTTACGTACCCCAACCCCGTACAATACCTATACCATCTATGGTTTGCCGCCAACACCAATTGCACTGCCAAGCAAACGCGCGATTGAAGCAGCAATGCATCCGGATGATTCCGACAATCTTTATTTTGTCGCCACCGGTGATGGCGGACATAAATTCAGTACCAATCTGCAAGATCATAACCGCGCAGTTCAGGAATATCTGGCGGTCATTCGTGCGAAGAACAAGGAGTGAGCATGTTTATTAGCTTTGAAGGCACCGAAGGGGTAGGTAAAACCACGCTCATCCGTCGTATTTATGAACATTTGCAGGCTCAAGGCAGTGAAGTAGTGCTAACCCGTGAACCGGGTGGCACCCCGATGGCCGAGCAGATTCGCAGTCTGCTGCTTTCAGTCAATCATGACGAGCAGATGTGTAATGATACTGAATTACTGCTGATGTACGCAGCGCGCGCCCAGCATCTGGCGCAGGTGATTCTGCCTGCACTGGCAGCTGGCAAAACGGTACTCTGTGACCGCTTTACTGATGCCAGCTTTGCCTATCAGTGTGCTGGGCGTGGCCTAAGCCGGGAAAAGTTGCAATTGCTGAACCAGAATTTTGTTTCGCACATGCCGGCTCTGACTTTCTGGCTGGATGCACCGATTGAACTGGGCATGTCCCGTGCGCGTGAACGTGGTGCGCTGGACCGTTTTGAACAGGAAAAAGTCACCTTTTTTGAAAAGGTGCGTGCTGGTTATCAGGAGTTGTGGCAGGCAGAACCAGAACGGATTAAACGTTTAGATGCCACCCAAAGTCCGGATCTGGTCTTTGCCGAGGCGCTCAAATATTTACAGACAGTTGCTGCTTAAATTTGGGTCAAGACTAAAAATCTTCTATAGTAGCGTGATGATAGAGGATTTTTTGATCACAATGAAAAGTAACCGTGCTGAAATTATTGAATTTTTACAACAAGAATTTCCCCAGAGTCTGGAAAAATGCGAGATTGATGCGGTCACGCCAATGGGTGCCTGCTTGACCTATCGGGTTGGGGAAAGTGAATTACGTCCGGGCGGCACGATCTCTGGTCCGACCATGATGACGGCTGCAGATCTGGCTTTATATGTAGCCATTCTGGGCCAGATTGGGATTGTCGGGTTGGCGGTCACCACCAACCTGAATATCAATTTTTTACGCAAACCCGCTGGTGGAAAAAACCTGCGGGCGGAATGCCGGCTCATGAAACTGGGTAAAAGTCTGGCCGTGGGTGAAGTCTGGATTTATTCAGTCGGGCAGGAGGAACCGGTGGCGCATGTGACCGGAACCTATTCAATTCCACCCCAAGTGGCTTGATTCTCAGGTCACTTGTTCTTTTGATCTGGCTCGCTTGATTTTATCCTTTTCTTACTCGTCTTAATTTTGCTTGCTTCAGTTTCTTCGCCAATCTGATGCTTCCAGCTTTTTATTTTTTGAAGCCTATTTAATTCGCCGAAAAGCACCCTCCGAATTATTTAAAACTTATCCTTATATTTCAGCAAAATCGCTTTATTGATTTACATGATGTTACTTATTAATTACTCAAAGTTACATATCTTAAATCTTACTCCAATCAAGTGGTTAATTTTTAACCTTAAATATTTCATTCTTTGTCTAAGGTGTTGTTCCCTCAAAAATTGCTCTAGGCTCTAGGCCTGTTGAAAAATGATCAAATGAGGGGGGAAATGCTTAAATTTAAAAATAAAATGATCCAGGGCGCAATTTTCGATATGGATGGCACAATGTTTGATACTGAGCGTTTACGGTTTCAAACCTTGAAACAGGCATCTCGGGAATTGATTGGAGTCGAGTTCAGCGATGACTATTTAATGGGTTGTCTGGGCTTGAGTGCGCGGAGTGCCAAACAGCTGGCACAGGCTGAATATGGTGAAGATATTCCCTATACCGAAATTCGCCAGCGTGCCGATGAGCTGGAACTGGAAAGTGTGCGTCAGTTTGGCGTGCCGATTAAAACCGGTTTGCTACAGGTGCTGGAGCGCTTGCGTAAATCCGGGCTGCGCATGGCAGTGGCGACGTCCAGTCGCCGTGCCATTGCCGAAGAATATTTAATTAATGCCAATGTCTATAAATTTTTTGATGTACTGGTGTGCGGAGATGAAGTCCAACGTGGCAAACCGCATCCGGAAATTTTCCTGACCGCTGCGCAAAAGCTGAATCTCTCCGCCAGTGACTGTTTCATGTTTGAAGATTCAGACAATGGTGTGACCTCGGCCTATGCAGCGCAGGGCATTACCGTGCTGCTGCGGGACATTAAAGCACCAAATGAACAGATGCTGTCTAAGGCGCATTACTACTATGAAAGCATGGAAGATTATCTGGAAGATTTAAACCTGTATATTCCGGCCTTGGGGATGCCTAGTCTGCAGGAAGCTTTTCCACAAACCTTGAACCAGCTAACCGTCGGAATCCATGGCTTTGGTGCGATTGGCGGCGGTTATCTGGCACAGGTGTTATCGCATTGGGATGGTTATACCCGTCCGAAACGGATTTATGCCTCTACCCGTAACCAGCTGTATCGCTCTGCGGTGAATGCTTTTGGCACCTATTGCATTCGTTATGGACAAATGTCCTATGATGAGCGTATTGAAAACATGAGCATTATTGATGCAGATAACCTGCAGCACATGCAGGAGATGTATATCGAATCCAGCTTGATTGCCTTATGTCTGCCAGAAAAAGCGCTGAGCAGCGAAGCTGAGGTGATTGCGCAAGGCCTGTATGCACGTTATCTGGCCCATCAGGACCAGCCGGCTGCGCCTTTAACCGTGCTGATTATTTTAAATAAAGTCGGTGCCAAGCAGTTATTGCTGGAGCATATCCGTAAAGCCCTGGTGGCCTTAAGTGATGTGCAGACCGCACAAGCCATTTTAGCGCAGCATTATTTCTGCGATACCGTGGTCAACCGTATGGTATCCAAACTGACTGACCAGAACCTGTACCGCCAGCTACGGATTAAATACAACATCTTCAAGCAGTCGCAGACAGAAGATGAAGCCGAGCCGGTTGAAATTGAGGATAACACCCGTTTGCAGCCGGAGCAGGAACGTCAGGCCAGTCTGTATGTGGAAGATTTGCGCCGTAATTTCCAGCCGAGTCATATTCTACAGACCATGGATCTTATTCTGTTTAATGCAGAAATCGACATGCCGATTTATGTGGAAAATGCCAGTCCGTTACTGCAAAAAATGCGGCAGATGATTCTTGTCGAAGACATCAGTGAAATCCAGCTGATTAAAAACCGGCTCTGGAACGGGGTGCATGCCATGCTTGCCTGGTATGCCAGCCTGCGTGGTCATCAAACCATTGGTGTGGCTCTGGCCGACCCGCAGATTGAACAGTTCATGCAGCAGTTGTTACAGCAGGTTCAGCAGGGACTGGCGGTGGTGTTACCACACCGGCAACACGACCTGCATGCACTGGCACAAAGTTTTGCAAACTCCTGTGTCCATGCCTATAAAGACCCATGTGCACGGGTGGCGCGTGATCCGCTACGCAAGCTCAGTGCGTCCGAGCGGGTGTTAGGTTCAATTGCTAGCAATGCCCAGGCTGGGTTGCCGTATCAGTTTTTGGCACAAGGTGCTTTATTGGGCTATGTCTATGCGGTGCAAACCCATCAGCTGACCGAGGCGCAGGCTTTGGCACATTTACAGACACAATTGCAGCAGCCACATTTCTCGGCACAAGTGGCACTGACTTTACGTAATTATGTGCAGACCTATCTGCCGCAATTGCTGTCCGGAGTGCTAGAACCTGAGCAGTTGCCATTATTAAAGCCAACCTCGAGTGCAGCGCAATATGCTTCAACTTGAGGAACCATCCGGCTGAAACCATTTTTGGCTGATCCCAATAAAAAACCGAATCACATCCTGCGATTCGGTTTTTTATCTTTCAGAACTGAAGATGGCATAAGCGTTTTAAGCCGGCACATCCTCATTCACCAATGGCGTTTCTACCTGGAAGTTTGGCGGCGTGAGGACAGTTTTACGCAGCTCATCTGCCAGTTCTGGATAATCCAGGGTGTAATGCAGGCCACGCGATTCTTTACGCTGCATGGCACAGCGCACAATCATTTCTGAAACCAGCACCAGATTACGCAGTTCAATCAGGTTTTTACTGACTTTGTAGTCCTGATAATACTCGGTAATTTCACGTTTCAGCATTTCAATACGGTGCAGGGCACGTTGTAAACGCTTGGTGGTGCGGACAATCCCGACATAGTTCCACATGGTGGCGCGCAGTTCATCCCAGTTTTGTAGAATTACCACATCTTCATCGGGATGGGTCACTTGAGAATCATCCCAGGCCGGCACATTTGGTGATTGATAATCGGGCTTGAATTCAGCCTGAATGTGTTCAGCGGCACTCATGCCATATACAAAACATTCTAAAAGTGAGTTACTGGCCATACGATTCGCACCGTGCAGGCCGGTATAAGACGTTTCACCAATGGCATACAGGCCGGCAATATCGGTCTGGCTGTGTTCATCAACCACTACACCGCCACAGGTATAATGCGCCGCCGGGACCACCGGAATCATGTCTTTGGTGATGTCGATGCCCAGTTCCAGTAAACGCGCATACAGGGTCGGGAAGTGTTCTTTAACAAATTCGGCCGGTTTATGGGTGATGTCTAGCCAGACATGACGAATCCCCAGACGCTTGATTTCAAAGTCAATCGCACGTGCCACAATATCACGTGGCGCCAGTTCGGCACGCTCATCGAAACGTAGCATAAAGCGTTCCCCATCTGGCAGGCGTAAATAGGCGCCTTCGCCACGCATGGCTTCGGTAATCAAGAAGGAACGGGCTTGCGGATGGTATAAGCAGGTCGGATGGAACTGGTTAAATTCCATATTGGCGACGCGGCAACCGGCGCGGTAGGCCATGGCAATCCCGTCACCGGTGGCAATATCCGGGTTAGAGGTGTACAGATAGGCTTTCATGGCACCGCCGCAGGCTAGGGCGGTAAAGGGCGCCAGGAAGGTATCAATCTGGTCGGTGTTTTCATCCAGGGCATACAGGCCCAATGCACGATTGTCACCGGTTTGACCGAGTTTCTGTGTGGTAATCAGGTCAATGGCAACAAAGTTTTCAAAAATCTGGATATTCTGTTTTTCTCTGGCCCGCTGGACCAGTGTCGTTGAAATGGCACGTCCCGTGGCATCTGCCGCGTGAATGATCCGGCGCTGGGAGTGGCCGCCTTCACGGGTTAAATGCAGTTGTTCCTGTTCATCGAGGGTAAATTGAACGCCATGTTCAAGCAGGAAATCGACCGAAGGTTTACCGCCCTCTACAGTTTGCTGCACGGCATTCAGTTCACATAAATGCGCGCCTGCAATCATTGTATCATCTATATGCTGTTGAATAGAGTCGGTTTCATCCAGTACGGCTGCGACCCCACCTTGGGCATAAAAGGTGCTGGCATCAGTCAGGGCCGACTTGGCCAGCACGGCAATTTTAAAATGAGCTGGTAATGACAGTGCCAGACTTAAACCTGCGCCGCCACTACCCACAATGATCACATCAAAATGATGAGTTGCATGTAAATTAGACATGTCCATCAGCTAATTTGAAAAAAGTCTGGTAATGACAACGCTTTTTAAAACAAAAGGCAAGGGTCAAGATGCTTATTAATGATGAGAAAAAGCAATAAAACTCCATTTTATAAAAAATGGCATAAGCACTTGTATCCTGTTGAGGAATTGAACATATTATTACGAAATCTTAAAAAGCGTTATGTTAAAAACAGAACATCACATTTTTATAAACAAATTGAGTGAATGCTATATATGAATAATCGCTACTTACAGAAGGGTCTCTATGCAGCTGTGTTCACTATGGCATCTGTTCAAGCACAGGCCTCTACTTCAGTAGATTTTTCCAACCTGGTTGAACAGGTCAGCCCCGGTGTTGTCAGTGTCAATGTGGTCAAACGTTTAAGCCAGGAAGAGCTGTTACAACAACAGGTTCCGGAACTGTTACGCCGTTTCTTTGGCGATGGGGTGGTGATTCCGCAGCGTCAGGCACCACAAGAAAAAACCGGTTATGGCAGTGCCTTCTTTATTAGCAAAGATGGCTACCTGCTCACTAACCACCATGTGATTGAAAATGCCTCCAAAGTCACCATTGTCCTGAATGATCGCCGTGAAATTGATGCCACCGTGGTCGGCAGTGATGAACGGACTGATGTGGCCTTGCTGAAAGTATCTGGCAGCAATTTCCCTGAACTGCGTACCGGTAATGTTGATCGCCTGAAAGTCGGTGAGCCGGTGCTGGCAATTGGTTCACCATTTGGTTTTGACTATTCCGCCTCTGCTGGTATTGTCAGTGCCAAAATGCGTAACATGATGGGGGAAACCTCGGTACCGTTTATTCAGACTGACGTTGCCTTAAACCCGGGTAACTCGGGTGGACCGCTATTTAACCAGCGCGGTGAAGTGGTTGGGGTCAACTCGCGCATCTTTAGTGGAACGGGCGGCTATATGGGCCTGTCTTTCTCGATTCCGATTGATGTGGCGATGGAAGTGGCAGACCAGTTAAAACAGCATGGTAAAGTCACCCGTTCCTATTTAGGTGTGAGCCTGCAGGATATTGACCGGACGCTGGCAGAATCGTATCGACTGGATAAACCGGAAGGGTCCTTAATTACCCAGGTGGCACCGGATTCTCCAGCCTCCAAAGCCGGCTTGCGTGCGGGTGATGTGATCTTAAAATACAACGGTACCCCAATTTCGCGCACCAGCGAATTACTCAATTATCTGAACCGTACTGCACCTAAACAGACCATCCAGCTGGAAGTTTTACGCGATGACCGTCGCCGGAATATCTCGGCTACTTTAAGTACTGCACCGGATGACACCCCGGCCAAGAGCAATGTTACGCCAAGCCAGAATAAAGGCCCGGTACTTGGGGTCGCAATCCGGAACCTGTCAGCAGCAGAAATGCGTCAGCTGGAAATTAAAGGCGGCGTGCTGATTCAGGAAGTCCGTCCGGGCAGTATTGCAGCGCAGTCGCGAATTTTACCGGGTGATGTCATCGTACAGCTGAACAATAGCCCAGTCACCGACAGCAACAGCTTTGTTCAGGCGGTTTCGCAGCTGAAAAAGGGCAGCGTGGCGCGTGTGACCTTAATCCGTCAGGGACAACGTGCTATTGTCGGCATGCGAATTTCCTGATCTGAGCCAGTTAAAAACCACAGCCTGCTGTGGTTTTTTTATTTTTCAATTTATCCGGGGCCAATTTTCAGTAGACTAGGGGCCTCAATAGCCGATGCAGCAGTACAGTAACAGAGCATGAGCAGTACATTTTTTGATTTAAAACTTCAGGTTCAACCCGAGCATATCGACAGTCTGGGCCATGTCAACAACGTGGTTTATGTGCAGTGGATGCAGGATGTGGCCAGCGCCCATATTGAAACCTTGGGCCTGGGCATGGCGCAGTTTCTGGAAATGAAACATGCCATGGTGGCGGTGGAGCATCATGTGCAGTATCGCAAGGCTGCATTTGCCGGTGAAGAGCTGATTTTAAGAACCTGGCTCAGTGAAATTAATGCGTTGTACCTGTTTCGCCAGTATGTGTTTTATCGTCCGCAGGACCAGAGCGTGCTGTTTGTCGCGCAGACCAAATGGGCCTGTGTGGAAATTGACAGCGGCCGTCCAAAACGCATGTCGCCAAGTTTTTCCCAGGCGTATCAGCCTATTCCAGCCGATCTGAATCCGATGGATTTTAACCAGTATCCGCCACAGCCGGCATAAGCATCGTCACTGGCCGGTTTGTATCGGATGATCTAAAACCGGCCGGGCCGAAAAGCTTTGCATTATTTTGGATACTTTAAAAAATCCATCTGCTATAATCCTTCGCAATTTCTATTCGGCTTTTGCTGTGCACTGAATCTGGTTTGCATAGCGCGTTATTTTTTAAGGTAGCCCATGGCGCAAGCTAAAAAATCTGTTGATATTAAAAACATTCGTAACTTCTCGATCATTGCACATATCGATCATGGCAAGTCGACCCTTGCGGATCGTTTCATTCAGACCTGTGGCGGTTTGCAGGATCGCGAAATGCAGGCGCAAGTACTGGACTCAATGGAACTTGAGCGTGAACGTGGGATTACCATTAAAGCGACTTCGGTGACCTTGTACTATACCCATCCGAATGGTCAGGAATACCAGTTGAACTTCATTGACACCCCGGGACACGTTGACTTTTCTTATGAAGTTTCACGTTCACTGGCAGCGTGTGAAGGTGCATTACTGGTGGTTGATGCTGCCCAGGGCGTAGAAGCACAATCGGTCGCCAACTGCTATACCGCGATTGAGCAAGGTCTGGAAGTTTTACCAATTCTGAACAAGATTGACCTGCCGCAAGCAGAGCCTGAACGCGTGATTCAGGAAATTGAAGATATTATTGGCATTGAAGCAACCGATGCGCCGACCTGTTCAGCCAAAACCGGTCTGGGGATTGCGGGTGTGTTAGAGCGTCTGGTCGATGTCATTCCAGCACCAACCGGTGATCGTGATGCGCCATTGCAAGCTTTAATCGTCGACTCATGGTTTGATAACTACCTGGGCGTTGTGTCTCTGGTGCGTGTGAAGCAGGGACGTGTGCGTAAAGGCGACAAGATGTTGATGAAATCAACCGGTCAAACGCACATCATTACCTCTGTGGGTATTTTCAATCCGAAACATACTGAAACCGATATTCTGGAAGCGGGCGAAGTCGGCTTCGTGATTGCCGGCATTAAAGACATTTTTGGTGCACCAGTCGGCGATACCATCACTTTGGCAACCACGCCAGAAGTGGAAGTGTTACCGGGCTTCAAGAAAGTAAAACCGCAGGTCTATGCCGGTTTGTTCCCGATTGATGCCAGCGATTTTGAACCGTTCCGTGAAGCACTGCAAAAGCTGCAAATTAATGACTCGGCGCTGTTCTTTGAACCAGAAAGTTCGGATGCGCTCGGTTTTGGTTTCCGCTGTGGCTTCCTTGGTATGCTGCACATGGAAATCGTTCAGGAACGTTTAGAACGTGAATACGATCTGGACCTGATTTCTTCTGCGCCTACGGTTATTTATGAAGCCGTAATGAAAAATGGCCAGACCGTGTACATCGACAGTCCATCGAAAATGCCAGACGGTTCCACCGTTGAAGACTTACGTGAACCGATTGCCGAATGTCACATTCTGGTGCCGCAAGAATACTTGGGTAACGTCATGACCTTGTGTATCGAGCGTCGTGGTGTGCAAAAAGACATGAAATTCATGAGTAATCAGGTATCCATTACCTTTGAAATTCCAATGGCCGAAGTGGTGATGGATTTCTTTGATAAATTGAAATCCTGCTCACGTGGTTTTGCATCACTAGATTACAACTTCGTGCGTTTTGAAAGTTCATCGCTGGTAAAAGTCGATGTCTTGATTAATGGTGAAAAAGTCGATGCGCTGGCAATGATCTGTCACCGTCAGGATGCCCGTCACCGTGGTATTGCGCTGGTTGAAAAAATGAAAGACCTGATTCCACGTCAGATGTTTGATGTCGCAATTCAGGCGGCCATTGGTGCGCAAATTATTGCCCGTTCGACAGTAAAAGCCATGCGTAAGAACGTATTGGCCAAATGTTATGGCGGTGACGTGTCGCGTAAGAAGAAACTGCTGGCCAAGCAAAAAGAAGGTAAGAAACGTATGAAGCAAGTGGGTAGCGTTGAAATCCCACAAGAAGCGTTCTTAGCTGTATTAAAAGTCGAACGCTAATAAGATTAGAAGGATAAACGCCCATGGATTTTGATTTTAATTTGATCCTCGTTCCTGCCACGCTGTTTTTTATTGCTGTGTGGTTGCTGGATAAATTTGTCTTCAAGCAAAGACAGACCAAAGGGCGGGGCAATGAAAATTTCATTATCACATGGGCGTATGACTTCTGGCCGGTACTGGCCGTTGTGCTGGTGCTGCGTTCGTTTTTATATGAGCCGTTTAACATCCCGTCAGATTCAATGGTGCCAACCCTGGAGACCGGGGATTTTATTCTGGTAAATAAATTTGACTATGGCGTGCGTTTGCCAATCGTCAACAGCAAAATTATTGATACCGGTTCGCCAGAACGCGGTGATGTGGCGGTGTTCCGTTATCCGCCACAACCAAGCATTAGCTACATTAAGCGGATTGTGGGTTTGCCGGGTGATCATATTGTTTATGATCATGGCCAATTTACCATTAACGGCGAAAAGGTGCAGAAAGTTGCACTGGAATTTAGCCGTGAAAAAGACAGCCTCGATACACCCAACTCGATTTACCATCAGGAAACTTTAGGCACGCATACTTTTACCATGCGTGAACTGGAAGGCGTAAACGTGGCGCGTCAGGCACCCTTTATTAATTATGTCGAAAATGGTAAATATGCTTCTACAAATGGTTTATATTGGGAAGTCAAAGTTCCAGAAGGTCATTACTTCGCGTTAGGGGATAACCGCGATCAGAGTGCTGACAGCCGTTTCTGGGGTTTTGTACCTGAAGAAAACCTGACCGGCCGTGCCGTCTATATCTGGATGCACAAAGAGCCTGGTTTTAAATTGCCGTCTTTTAGCCGAAACGGCAGCATAGATTAAAATCATCCATTAGGAAAATAACAAAATGCGTCATCAACAAGGGGCATCGTATATTGCAATTCTGGTTGCAATTATTGGTTTTGCTTTTATGGCAAAAATTGCAGTTGCGGTTTGGGGACCGTATTTCGATGATCGAATGCTGGATAACCAGATTAAAGAGCAGTTGATTCATGGACCCAAAAACCTGAGTCCGCAAAAATTCATTGGGGAAATGGATAAGCGTTTAAGTATGAACAACATTCGTGATATTAAATTTGCGGATGTTGCCCAGGTCACCAATGTAGATGGTCTACAGGTGAAGAAAGACTATGAGATAAGAAAACCGTTCTTATTGAATATTGATATTGTCATGAAATTCGAGAAAAGTTTTGATCAAAGCTCAGTCCAAGCTCAATGAAACGCGTTTGGCCAGCCGCATCGGATACCAGTTTAAACAGCCGGATCTGCTCAAGCTGGCGCTGACGCATCGTTCGGTCAGTCACAAACACAACTATGAACGCCTAGAATTTCTAGGCGATTCACTTTTAGGGATGATTATTGCCAATTATCTCTACACCGCCTATCCGCAGGAAAATGAAGGGCGGCTGACCCGTATGCGCGCAACACTGGTGCGTCAGGAAGCACTGGGTAAAATCGCCAATGATTTAAAACTCAGTCAAAATTTAATTCTCAGTACCGGTGAATTGAAATCAGGCGGTCATCATCGTGAGTCTATACTTGCAGATGCAGTCGAGGCGATTATTGGTGCGATTTATATCGACTGTGGGGATTTAAACCTGCTACAGACGATTGTGTTAAAATGGTACGTGCCTTATCTGGATCATATTGAGCCGACCGATCAGCTCAAAGATCCAAAATCACGCCTGCAAGAGTATTTACAAGCACGTAAAAAACCTCTCCCAGTTTACGAGGTTGTAGATATTCAGGGTGATGCCCCGAACCAGCATTTCAAGGTGGAATGCCGGGTCGATGCTTTGCCGGTAATGAAAGGTGAAGGTTCTAGCCGCCGCTTTGCCGAGCAGGCAGTTGCCGCGGAAATTTTAAAACTCTTGGAGCAAACGTCTCAATGACAATCCATTCCGATCACAACGATGCTGATCACGAGTCGCAAAGCGACAGCCACGATTTAATCAATCAATTCTTCAGTTCACAAGGTCAGGAAATTCCATCGGATTACCGTAGCGGATTTGTGGCCATTGTGGGCCGGCCAAACGTGGGTAAATCTACCCTGATGAACCACCTGTTGGGTCAAAAACTGTCTATTACCTCGCGTAAGCCACAAACCACCCGTCATAAAATTGTCGGGATTGATTCGCGTGAAAAATCTCAGGCAGTGTATGTTGATACTCCGGGGATGCACAAAAAAGAAGTGCGTGCCATCAACAAAATGATGAACCGTGCCGCGCACTCGGCGCTGCGTGATGTGAACCTGGTATTATTCGTCGTCGATGCACAAAAATGGACCCAGAACGATGAACTCGTACTGGAGAAATTGAAAAATGCAGACATGCCAGTCATTCTGGTGATCAATAAACTGGATACCTTCGAGAATAAAAATCAGGCGCTGCCGCTGATTCAGGAGCGTGCCAAGCTGATGAACTTCGCAGAAATTGTACCGGTATCTGCGCTGCGTGGTGCCAATCTGGAACATCTGCGTGACACCATTGAGCAGTATCTGCCATTCCAGCCACCGCTATATTCATTTGATCAGGTTACCGACCGTTCCGAGCGCTTCCTGGCCTCTGAAATTATTCGTGAAAAAATCATGCGTCAGCTCGGTGAAGAACTGCCATACGATTTAACCGTACAGATTGAATCATTTAAAACCGAAGAGCCGGCTTTAAATGAAAAAACCGGTCGTATGAAACCGGCCTGTACCTATATTGACGCCACCATCTTCGTAGACCGTCCGGGCCAAAAAGCCATTGTGATTGGTGAAAAAGGTGCTAAGCTGAAAAAAATCGGGATGGATGCCCGTGTCGATATGGAAAAAATGTTCGAACAGAAAATCATGCTCACGCTTTGGGTGAAAGTCAAAGGTGGCTGGTCAGATGATGAACGTGCATTAAAAAGCTTGGGATATAGCGATATCTAAGCCATGAAACGAGGAACTGTAATGACCAAAATTGCTGTGATTTTAGCCTGCATGTTCATGCTGCAGGGCTGTATTCATAAGGTGGTTACAGTTCCGGTTAAAGTGGCCTATAAAACCACCAAAGGCGTGGTCAAAGGCACGGCCGCTGTGGTCGGTGCAGTCATTCCCGATGGGGATGAAGAAGATGAAAGCAAAAAGAAAGATGATTAGGCTGATATCCTGCCCACATGCGTAATGAAGTCTTGCATGGCTACCTGATCCATCATCGTAAATACCGCGAGCGTAGTCATATTGTGCATCTGTTTACCCAGGAATATGGGCGGATTGATGGTATTTTAAGACAAACCCCGCCACCACAATATCAACCGATTAGCCTGCAGGCCTCGGGTAAATCTGAACTGAAAAATTTTACCAAACTGGAAATTATCAACCAGCCCGTATTTTTCTTTGGCGATGCCTTTTTCTCCGGTTTTTATCTGAATGAAATTTTGCTGCGTCTGTGTCCGCTCGAAGTCGAGATGCCCGAGACTTTTCTGCAATATGCCACGACTTTGCAGCAATTGCAGCAGCTGTCGAGCCATCCGCAGCCGAACAGCTTTTTAAGACAGATTCTGCGCCAGTTTGAGCATGTATTGCTACAAGAGCTGGGTTATGCCATCGACTTTGAAGTGGATGCCAACCAGCAGCCGATTGGTGCAATGCAGCAGTATCAGTTTTTATTAAATGAAGGCTTTATGCCAACGGCGCAGGCTTCCCGTTCCAGTTTAAATGGCGCGCAGATTTTGAGTATGCGTGACCATGAAAAGAGTAGGGATTTTAATCCAGAACAGTTACAATTACTGTCTAAATTATATCGGCAGATGATCAGCTCCCTGCTGGGAGATCGGCCGTTAAAAAGTCGTCAATTGTGGATACAGAACTCCCAAACACAATCGTAATTAGGAAAAGAGTATGGCTGCATTACTTGGTGTAAATATTGACCATGTTGCAACATTGCGACAAGCACGTGGCACCACTTACCCAGATCCGGTCAATGCCGCACTGATTTGTGAACAGGCCGGTGCAGAGGGTATTACCTTGCATCTGCGTGAAGATCGTCGTCATATTCAGGATGATGATGTGCGTCGTATGCGTCCATTGCTGAAAACCCGCATGAATCTGGAAATGGCGGTGACTGATGAAATGGTCGAGTTCGCCAAAGAAATCAAACCGCATCATGTTTGCTTTGTCCCGGAAAAACGCCAGGAAGTCACCACTGAAGGTGGACTGGATGTGGTCGGTAATTTTGCGGCGGTAAAAGCGGCAACGCAGGCTCTCTCTGTTCTGGGTTGTGATGTATCCCTGTTTATTGATGCTGACTTTGCCCAGATTGATGCCGCAGTTGCTTGTGGTGCACCAACCATTGAAATTCATACCGGTGCCTACGCCGATGCTGAAACCACAGAGGCGCAGCAGGCCGAGCTGGAACGTATTGTGAAAGGTGCCGAATATGCCGCGGCCAAAGGTCTGGTGGTGAATGCCGGCCATGGCCTGAATTTAGATAACGTGACGCCGATTGCCGCAATTCCGCAAATTCATGAACTGAATATTGGTCACTCGCTCATTGCCGATGCGGTGTTTGTGGGTCTGGCACAAGCTGTACAGCAAATGAAAGCAGCGATCAAAGCTGCACGATAATCCTGAAGTTTTTGTATGTCGACAATCAATTATGATGAGCTCATGAAGCCGGTGATCGGCTTCCTGGGCTGTGAAACCCCGCAAGCCTGGCTGGATGAAGCGCTGAACAATCTGGAAATCCTGATGCAGGATCATGCCAACTGCGAGAAAAAAGCCGCGGGCACGGCCATGAACCTGATGTTCCGCTATAGCTTCTTTACCGATTTGCAGGTCAAGCTGGCGCAACTGGTTCGTGAAGAAATGCTGCACTATGAACAGGTGCTGGAATTCATGAACAAACGCGGACAGGAGTGGAAAGGCTTAAGCGCAGGCCGTTATGCCGGCGGTTTACGCAAAGAAATCCGTACCTATGAGCCAGAAGCGTTAATTGATGTACTGGTGATTGGTGCCTTTGTAGAAGCGCGTTCCTGCGAGCGTTTTTATGCCTTGGCACCGCATGTTGATGAAGAGCTGGGGCGTTACTACCGCTATTTGCTGAAATCTGAATCGCGTCATTATGAAGATTACCTGGCATTGGCATTGGATGTTGCTAAAACTGCCAAGCTAAAAAATCCAGAAGAAGATATTCAGGGCCGGATTCAGCATATTCGTGAAGTCGAAAAAAATCTGATTTTAAGCCCCGATGATACTTTCCGTTTTCATAGCGGTGTACCGGCCCAAGCGGCTTGAAACAGTCAATATTTTTTGAGAGAAAACGGGACTTCGGTTCCGTTTTTTTATGGCTGCGAGAAGGGGAATCAGGGCTGATTTACCTGTTTTTGAAGATAGATGCTCTGCTGATCTGGCGATTGACGTCTCGCCATTAGATCGCTCGGGAAGATCCTAATCTTCTTTTTTTATAACCTTCAGATGTGAATCGCTGTAGGAATTAAAAAAGATTAAAATCTATAAATTTTTGGCAATAAAAAAGCCCAAGTCTTAAATGCTTGGGCTTTCTTGAATTTGGCTCTCCCACCTGGGCTCGAACCAGGGACCTGCGGATTAACAGTCCGTCGCTCTACCGACTGAGCTATGGGAGAATCTGAATGCGATTATAGAGGGATTTCAGCAGGGGTCAAGCGAAAACTGTCATCTTTTTTACATTTAAAGTTTATATGCTTTTTATTTGTGCAAAATAAAATAAAACACGAAAAAATCTTGCAAAGCAAAAAATCTGTTGTTAGATTAAATCCAGAAAGTCGTTTGACCAAATGGTTAAACAGTGTGGATTTAAACCAACTTGCCAGCACAAAAATGGCTAAATCGGAGACAGCGAATGAATACGCTCAGCATCCCTGAAATTTTTGCAAATCTCAATTTTTACAAAGACAACTACCTTTCTCTTATCAGCAATCCAGCAGATTATTATACGCCTGTTGCTTCGGCCTATATCAACATATGGCCAGTCGGGCATGTCGATCTGTATCTGGGCGATTTGCTGCAGCTGTGGTTTAGTGAAAAATGGCTGATCAATGAGCCATGTTTCCAGCTTTCAGAGCATCCGGATCATGCGACCCGCACGCCATTACAGCGCAGCCAGGATTTATACCTGTATCAGCTTGCCGGCAGTTCCTTGTCGGGTAGTAACCGCTGCCGGGTCTGGTCGGCTTCTGAACAAAAAGAACTGCGGGTGAGTCTGGATAGTGCCTTTAAATATTACTGTATTTATAAGGGTACAGACCGTCCTGACATCTCACGCAGTCAGCTCATTCAGGCGCTGAAAAAGGCCATCTAACCGTTATCTATGGTCCGCTGAATTGAGCGTTTAGAGTTAAATCAGGCCATAAAAAAACCGCGAACAGGTCGCGGTTTTTTTATTGCTCAGAAGAGATTATTGAGCAGCTTTTTCAGCTTCGATCGACGCAATCGCTTCATCAACGCCTTCGATTGAATCCGCCGCTTTCTTGATACGCGCTAACGCATCTACCAGCACTTCATCAGCCGTTGCATAAGAGATACGCATGAAACCGCCTAAACCGAATGCATCACCTGGAACCACGGCCACGCCAGTTTCTTCCAGTAACCATGCAGAGAATTCTGTGCAAGATTTTAAGCCTTTAGCACGAATCAGTGGTTTGATGTTGGCGTAAGCATAGAACGCACCATCTGCAGGTAAGCAAGAAATCCCTTTGATGTCGTTCAGGCCGTTTACCACCAGGTCATGACGGCGTTTGAACGCTTCAATCATTGGTTGTAGAACGTCTTGAGGACCGTTCAATGCAGCTTCTGCAGCCACTTGTGAAATAGACGTCGGGTTAGAGGTTGACTGAGACTGGATTTTTTTCATCGCACCGATCAGTTTAGCAGGGCCCGCTGCATAGCCGATACGCCAGCCAGTCATGGCATAGGCTTTAGACACACCATTTAACACGATAGTGCGGTCATACAGGTCTGGTGCAACAGTAGCGATGTTGTAGAACTCGTCATCCCAGCGGATTGGTTCGTACATGTCGTCAGATGCGATATACACTTCTGGGTATTTACGCAGTACTTCAGCCAGAGCTTCCAGTTCAGCTTTGGTGTAGATCATGCCTGTCGGGTTAGACGGGCTGTTCAGTACCACTAAACGGGTTTTGTCTGTGATGGCTGCTTCTAACTGAGCAGGGGTGATTTTGAAGCGTTGTTCTTCGCCACATTTCACAATCACTGGCACGCCTTCAGCGATGATGACCATATCTGGATAGCTTACCCAGAATGGTGCAGGGATGATCACTTCATCACCTTTGTTTAACAGTGCAAGTGCCAAGTTAAAGAATGATTGTTTACCACCGCAAGACACTAGAATCTGGTTGGCTTGGTAGTCAAGGTTATTGTCACGTTTTAGTTTCGCAATAATGGCTTTTTTCAGGCCTGGCGTACCGTCAACAGCGGTATATTTGGTAAAACCGTTGTTAATCGCTGCAATTGCTGCATCTTTGATGTGTTGTGGTGTATCGAAATCCGGTTCGCCTGCACCCAAGCCAATTACGTTATGACCAGCAGCTTTCAATTCGGCAGCTTTGTTTGTCACAGCAAGCGTTGGGGACGGTTTGATGGCATTTACACGATCAGAGAGACGTACGTCCACGGCAGTATTCCTTCTTATAGGGATTAAAAAATAAAAAGCACACTATCTTAGCTCAAAAATAGTCACTTCGTCGTTTAAAATCTCAACAAATTAATAAAAAATCACGAAATTTGTGCTTCTACGCCTCAAAATAAGGCATTTTTGAGAATAAAAAGCCGGAGGCTCGCTTCTGACTGCAAAAAACCTTAAAATAGCGCTAATTTGATTTGAGTTATCGTCATGAGTAAGCAGCAGCCTACTTCAAAAAAACCTGTGGTAAAACTCCCATTCCCAATGCCATCTGCGGAAGAAAAAGCCCAGATGGATGCCTTGCATAATCAGGTTCGTCCTAAAGACGAAGGTTATGCCGACAAGCTGTTTCCACCACCACGTGGGACCCGTAAATCTATGGGTAAACGCTAAGAAAAATGCCACGTTCTGTGGCATTTTTTATGGGCGCTTGATGGGTTTAATCCTGGGTTTCACGCCGGTCAAACTGGACATAATAGGCGCGTTTTTGGGTGTACATAGCCTGATCGGCGCGTTTCAGCATCTCTTCAATGCTTTCCTGCGGCAGTGTGGTCGCAGACCCAATCGACAGATTCAGCATCTGATTGCCATGAAACTGACTGTCAATTAACAGCAGTTCCTGCAAGCCCGCCAGACAGTTGTGCAGGGCAATCTCATCGGCACCTGGTAGCAAAACCACAAATTCATCACCGCCAATACGGCAGGCACTGTACTGGGTATTCTGGACAAGCTGATTCAGCAGTTCACCGGTGCGTCTGAGCAGATCATCACCGCTATCATGGCCAAAGGCATCATTCACGACTTTTAAGCCATTCATATCAATATAGATACTGGACACAGGCCGCAGACTGCTGCGCTCTAAACGATTCACTTCTTCAGTATAATGCGAGCGATTCAAAAGCTTGGTCAGCACATCATGCTTGCCCAGATATTCCAGATAGTTTTCGGCTTTTTTTACGTGCGGTAATATCGGTCAAGGCCACCTGAACTGTGCTCCAGTCCTCTTCATAGCCGGGAAATACGGTAAATTGCAGCAATACATGGCGGATGCTGCCATCCAGCGCATAATTGATGGCTTCACGCTGATGGTGAATATTGCCATTCCAGAGCTCGATCAGCTGTTCCCTGAACGTATGCTGCATTTCTCCGGCAAAAATTTTATGAATATTTTGCAGCAGGGTGTTTTTGTCCGGGGCGCCAAATAAATCCAGCGTGGCCTGATTGACATCAATAATCAGCACATCCCGGATACATTGCTGGATAAAATCCGGATGCACATCTAAAAAGGTATTGAAATCATCTATGCCCAAATGGCGCAGCTGATCGAGGCGGCTTTTAATCCGGCTAAAATCTTCCACCCACAAGGAGGTGGGTGAATAGACAAAGCGCGATTCAGCCAGTAAACGCTGCTGATCTGCCTGCCGGCGCGCCGCGGTATATGGGGTGATGTTTTTGGTACTGACCAGCACCAAAGACAGGTCATGCTCATGCGAGGGCACCACGGTGCCGCGTAACTGGATATCCAGCCGTTTCCCGTTCAGGCTGTAATTGACGGCCTGACTGGAAAATTCGGTTTGACCTTCCCACAAGCTGATCAGCTCATCAATATGGGTGCTGGCCATCTCACCTTTAAAAATCTGCTCCAGGTTGCTAATTAAATGCTGCAGATCTTGGGCTTCATACAGTTCCAGGGTTTTCTGGTTTACGCTCAGAATTTTAATTTTACGGGCACATTCAATGACACGGCTTAGATCTTCCAGTAAATAGCCACGTAAATCCTGAATGCCTTGTGCACGCCACAGCTCAAACTGCTTTTTAATTTCACTAAAGTCTTCCAGCCACAGGGCAATCGGCGCAAGGGTAAAAACAGGCGTGTCCAGTATTGTCATAGTCTGAAGCTCGATTATTCTAGTGAATGAAAAATAGAATTATAATCAAGTTTTTATTATGTGATAAAAATTGTGTTTATTTTTATAAATGTGATTTATATCACCAAAATACAGAACAGCCGGCTCAATGGCCGGCTGCTCTGGTATTAAAAAGAGGGATTATTTTTTGGCCCGATGCGCCGGACGCGGTGGGGTAATTTCACGTTGACCATGCCAGACTTCGGCAAAATCCTGTTCATTAATACTATACAGTTCCAGTAAGGCTAGAATCACCCCGCCAAACAGCATGGAACCTTCAGAGTTGCTTTGCCATTCAAAGACCTTGTCTTTCAGGCCATATAAAATATCTTCAATTTCAAAAATCCGGTCACGGCCATTGCTGTCGGTCGGGTACATCTGGGTATTCAGCAAAATTTTAGCCAGACTTTTTTCATTGTCATTTAAAGCCAGCACTTCAATCAGCTCATCCGGATTGCTGGCAAAAATTACCGGATCACGAAAAATGGTATGCAGAAAATGCTGATTCAGTTTCGGTAAAGATTTCTCGACAAAAGGCCGGAAGGAGGCCGGGAAAATCACATTGTGGGAAATGCCTTTAAACATCGGGGCAATTTCCTCGACTTTATAACCGGCAATACCACAGCCAATTGAAGTCAGAAAATACTTCATTTTCGGATGATTTTTGGTATAGGTTTTAAAGTCATCTATATAGTGCTGAATTTGCGACAGTGGCATTTGCTGCAAATGCTCGTTCATGGTTGGAATGGCAAAGCTTTGTCCGGCCCAGCCACGACCTACGCCGCGCACGGCGCCAAAGTGTTGCAGGGCAGTGCGCGCTGCACCGCCGGCATGATCACCCGCCAGATTACTGCCAAAGACAAAAATCGTATCTTCAGGCAAGCTTTTAATAATACTTTCATCATGATATCGGTAAGTCATTGTCATTAAATCTATGTGATCCTTTGTGTTCATGTTGCCCGTGAAGCGGGGCAGAATCAAGTGAAAAAGCACAAGACGAGGGTGTTTTTCTGTTTCACATGAAGATTTTGCTTTGATCTGGGTATGTCTGGTGAGAGTGTGCCAAACAGCAGCGGGTGAAGGTCTTTATTTCAGTTGCACTGCGGACTAAAAACAGAACCTTGCCGATGCTGCCGGTGACAAGAAAGTGTACAAAAATTACAATCTGAAGCCAGATAATAGGCTGAATCTGTTAGACTATTTTTTTCGATCTGTATGAGTACGCTATCCGTGAGTGATCATCAACCTTTTGAATTGGTTACCCATTATCAACCTGCTGGAGATCAGCCGCAGGCCATTGAAAAGCTGGTGCGGGGAATTCAAAAGGGCATGCATGATCAGTTGCTGCTGGGGGTAACCGGTTCCGGCAAGACCTATACCATGGCCAACGTGATTGCCCAGTTACAGCGGCCAACTATTGTGATGGCGCATAACAAGACTCTGGCGGCCCAGCTCTACG
This sequence comes from Acinetobacter sp. YH12112, assembly GCF_013418945.1. Classification (NCBI taxonomy): domain Bacteria; kingdom Pseudomonadati; phylum Pseudomonadota; class Gammaproteobacteria; order Moraxellales; family Moraxellaceae; genus Acinetobacter; species Acinetobacter sp. YH12112. Next base: position 82,130 of record NZ_VPBA01000009.1, read on the forward strand.
GCGAATTTAAAGCCTTTTTCCCGCATAACTCGGTTGAATATTTTGTCAGTTATTATGACTACTATCAGCCGGAAGCCTATGTGCCATCTTCCGATACCTTTATTGAAAAAGATGCCGCCATTAATGATCACATTGACCAGATGCGACTGTCGGCGACGCGGGCATTACTGGAACGTCGTGACTCGATTATTGTGGCATCGGTATCGGCTATTTACGGTCTGGGTGATCCGAATGCCTATATGAGCATGTTGTTGCATGTGGTGCAGGGCGACCGGATTCAACGTGAAGATATCATCCGCCGGCTGGTAGAAATGCAATATAGCCGCAATGAACTGGAATTTTTGCGCGGGACCTACCGGATTCGCGGTGAAATTATTGATATTTTCCCGGCAGAATCAGAGCAGAATGCCATCCGGATTGAACTATTTGATGATGAAGTCGATTCGATCCGCTGGTTTGATCCGCTGACCGGCAAAATGATCCGCAAAGTGCCACGCGTCACCATCTACCCGAAAAGCCATTATGTGACGCCCAAAGACCATTTGCAGCGCGCCATTGAAACTATTCGTGAAGAACTGAAAGAACGTTTAGGCTTTTTCCGTGCACATGACAAGCTGCTGGAAGCACAGCGCATCGAGCAGCGTACCCGTTATGATCTGGAAATGATGCAGCAGCTCGGCTATACCAACGGCATTGAAAACTATTCCCGTCATTTATCCGGTCGTCCGGCCGGTGAAGCGCCACCAACCCTGTTTGATTATGTGCCGGATGATGCCTTGCTGATTATTGATGAGTCGCATGTTACCGTGCCGCAAATTGGTGCCATGTATAAAGGGGACCGTTCGCGTAAGGAAAACCTGGTCAATTATGGTTTCCGTTTACCAAGCGCGCTGGATAACCGGCCAATGAAATTTGAAGAATGGGAACGGATTATTCCAAGCACCATTTATGTCAGTGCCACACCGGCGCAGTATGAACTGGAAAAAGCCGAGCAGATTGTCGAGCAGGTGGTGCGTCCAACCGGTCTGATTGATCCGGAAATTGAAATCCGTCCGGTGCTGACCCAGGTCGATGATGTCCTGTCGGAAATTAACCTGCGTAAAGATAAAAACGAACGGGTTCTGGTCACGACCTTAACCAAGCGCATGGCCGAAGATTTAAGTTCCTATTTAAAAGAATACGGCATTAAAGTGGCCTATCTGCACTCCGATATTGATACGGTCGAGCGGGTCAAGATTATTCATGAGCTGCGCACCGGGATTTATGATGTGCTGGTGGGGATTAACCTGCTGCGTGAAGGTCTGGATATGCCAGAAGTCTCGCTGGTGGCGATTCTGGATGCCGACAAGGAAGGCTTCCTGCGTTCCGAACGTTCGCTGATTCAGACTATTGGTCGTGCTGCGCGGAATATTGCCGGTAAGGCGATTTTATATGCTGACCGGATAACCGATTCCATGCAAAAAGCCATTGATGAAACTGAACGTCGCCGAGCCAAGCAAATTGAATTTAACCAGTTGCATGGGATTACTCCGCGCAGTGCTGTGCGTCAGGTTATTAAAGAAATTGATACCGGCGAGGTGCTGGAAGAAGACGTAATTGATGAGCAGATGGCAGCACAAACCTTGGCATTAACCGCGGATGAACGGCATATCGTGTCGGACCCGAAACTGTTTGCCAAGCATGTGGCCAAGCTGGAAAAAGAGATGCTCAAAGCCTCAAAAGAATTGCAGTTTGAACAGGCCGCACGTCTGCGTGATGAAATTATTCGTTTGAAGGCACAAATGCTGCAGTAAAGAAAAGTGTGGGAACTGTTAAAAAACTCCTTACATAACACAACAGTAAATACCTGAATTTACCGTTAATTTAGCCAAGTATGCTGAGAACTCCAGAACAATATTGAAGCTATAAGGTGACCTGATGAAAACGAATAATCTCCCTAAAGCGAGTTATAAATTAGCAAAAATTGCCGTAGGCGGGGCAGTGCTGGTCGGTTTAGGGCTGGCCACCATGGCTTATGCCCAGAAAGAGCCACTACCCACCGTTGAAAAAGTGGAATTGGATCGTTACCTAGGGGTCTGGTATGAGGTGGCACGTAAACCGATGTCCTTCCAGAATAAATGTGATCGGGATGTCACGGCGACCTATACCTTAAATGAAAATGGCAATATCAAGGTCGATAATCGCTGTATTACCAAAAATGGCGAACAAACCGTCTCTATTGGTGAAGCCTTTGTACAAAATGCGCCGTTTAATACCAAACTGAAAGTCAGCTTCCTGCCAGAATTTATCCGCTGGATGCCAATTGGTCGCGGTGATTACTGGGTGCTAAAACTGGATGAAGATTATCAGACCGTGCTGGTCGGTGAGCCACATCGCAAATATATGTGGGTGTTGTCGCGTACCCCGCAGGCCAATCCCGAAGTGATCAATGAATATCTCGAATATGCCAAATCTTTAGGCTATAACCTGGATGATATTATTCACACCAAACAGACAGCCCGTTAAAGCAATCTCCTACTAAAAATACACCATGCTCCGGCATGGTTTTTTATTTTTCGGTCAATAATTCATGCACGAACAGAGTTTTTCGGAGATGAACTGAGTATAATCAGCGCTCGGCAAAGATCAGGAGTGAAAGATGTATAAAGGCGTTGCTTTGTCTGTATTGGCATCCATCACTTTTGGTGTGCTGTATTTCTATACCCAGTTTCTGCAACCTTTAGACAGTGAAGAAACTTTTGCCTGGCGCATGCTGTCCACCTTGCCTTTTATCACCCTGTTTATGTGGTGGAGTGGTGATTTAAAGCATGTGGCCGAGATTTTCAGGCGGGTGCTACAACAGCCGCTTTTATTGCTGTGGCTGCTGATCAGTTCGTTCTTATGTACCACGCAACTGTGGCTGTTTTTATGGGGGCCAATTAACGGCCGTGGTCTGGAAGTGTCGCTCGGTTATTTCCTGTTGCCACTGGTGATGGTGTTGGTTGGCTGTGTGCTGTATAAGGAAAAACTGTCCAGCTGGCAAATGCTGGCGGTGGCGCTAGCCGTACTGGGCGTTGGACATGAAATCTGGCGCATTGGCAGTGTGGCCTGGGAAACTGTGTATGTGGCGCTGGCTTATCCTTTGTATTTCTTTTTACGCCGTCAGTTTAAAACCGACAATTTAGGCGGTTTCTGGTGGGATCTGTTCCTGATTTTACCAGTCGCGTTTTATCTGGGCTTTGTCTATAGCGACAGCATGGCATTGCTGTTGAATTACTCGCATCTGATCTGGGCTGTGCTGGGACTGGGCTTTTTAAGTGCCTTAGGTTTGGGCAGTTATATTCTGGCCAGCCGTTATTTGCCTTTTGTGATTTTTGGTTTGCTTAGCTATCTGGAACCGGTGTTGCTGGCTTTCGCCTCGATGATGCTGGGCGAGCGTGTTGAAGCCGATGAATGGCTGACCTACATTCCAATCTGGCTGGCGGTATTGCTGCTGGTGATTGAAGGTGTACTGCATGTACTGAAACAGAAACGGCAGGAGCGGGCCTTGCAAAAAAATGTCCAGAACTATCAGGACCGGCTGGAATAGCAAAAAATATTGTTATCAGTCGGTAAAATTTGTCTGATAAAGCAACAAACAGATAACTTGCTCTTTTTTATATGGAAAATAGTGTTTTTTAAAGATTTAGGTGCGAAATCATAAAAATAATTACAACTATTTTGCAAATTTATACTGAATATATAGCAAAATAGAGCGGTCTTAGACAGCTTTTGATTCAATCTTGCCGCCAATTCCATTACAATTGTCGGGTTTTGAATTTTATGCCTAGATATACAATTAATTAGAGGACGTATCTGTGAGCAAAGAGACTATCATCGCCCTACACGCAGAGCACCAAGGTCGCTGGAAAAACCGTGAAGAAATCGCGGAACAAATGATCGCTTTGATCGGTAAGCTGTACCGTGAGAAAAATATTGTTGTTTCAGTATTTGGACGTTCTTTAGTTAACCGTTCAGTGATTCAGATTTTAAAAGCACACCGTTTCACGCGTATGATGGACGTTGAGCTTTCAGTTGTACACACTTTCCCGATTCTTGAAGCATTAGCAAAAGTTGAAAACATTGGTACTGCTGAAATCGACCTGGGTAAACTTGCGGTTGCCTTTAAAGAGCAAGGCGGCGATGCAGATGCATTTGTAGCAGCGGCAGTCAAAGCGGTTGAAGGTCGTCCAACTTCTGTAGAAGGCCGTGATGTTGTACTTTACGGTTTCGGTCGTATCGGTCGTATCCTGGCACGTTTAATGATTGGTCAGTCTGGTCTTGGCCGTGGCTTGAACTTAAAAGCCATCGTAGTGCGTAAATCTGCAGATGGTGATTTGGAAAAACGTGCGTCTTTATTACGTCGTGACTCGATCCATGGTCCATTCTCTGGCACCATTTCTGTTGATGAAGAAAACGAAGCAATTATTGCGAACGGTCAGTTCATTAAAGTGATCTATGCATCTAACCCGTCTGAAGTAGATTACACTGCATACGGTATTAACAATGCACTGGTAATCGACAACACTGGTAAATGGCGTGATGCTGACGGTCTGGCTCAGCACCTGCAATGCCCAGGCGCAGCACGTGTCATTCTGACTGCACCTGGTAAAGGTGACATGAAGAACGTTGTTTATGGTGTAAACCAGGGCGACATTCTTGATGAAGATGCCATCATCTCTGCAGCAAGCTGTACTACAAACGCAATCACGCCAACCTTGAAAGTGTTAGACGACAAATACAAGGTGCTTAATGGTCACGTTGAAACAGTTCACTCGTTCACTAACGACCAGAACCTGATCGACAACTACCACAAAGCTGACCGTCGTGGCCGTGCTGCGACATTGAACATGGTAATTACTGAAACTGGCGCAGCGAAAGCAGTTGCGAAAGCACTTCCAGCGCTGAAAGGCAAGTTAACCGGTAACTCTGTACGTGTTCCAACACCAAACGTATCACTGGCGATTCTGAACCTGACGCTTGAGAAAGAAGTTGAGCGTGACGAAGTGAACGAATACATCCGTCAAATCTCAATCAGCTCGAACCTGCAAGGTCAGATCGGTTATACCAACTCGACTGAAGTGGTATCTTCTGACTTCATCGGTTCACGTACTGCAGGTGTATTTGACGCGCAAGCAACCATCACTTCAGGTAACCGTTTAACGGCTTATGTATGGTACGACAACGAAGTGGGCTATAGCTGCCAGGTACTGCGTATCGCTGAACAGATGGGCGGCGTAAGCTATCCAAAAGTTCCTGCTGAAACAAATGCTTAATTTGTAATGCAGACCAGAAAGAGCCTCATTTGAGGCTCTTTTTTATCTTTCATTAAAATAATAAGCAAAGACGCTATACAAAAAATTGCAAACCGTATCACGGTTTTTGGGCACAATTTCTGTCGAGAAAAACAAAAATGACAGATAGGATAAACCGTTGCCAAACAGATTGATGCTCCGCGGCATAATCTTGATGGTGCTGGCAGCCATGGTAGGTGTAGCAATTGCCTTATGGATTTTTCGGCATTTTCAGATTTATATTCCGCTCGAAAACCAGCAGGTCAATATTGATTTGCAGGAAGCACTCCAAGTCGAAGTTAAAATTCATGATGCACTGGATGTCGATGTCAGTGGCCGGGTCAATGCGGTTATTCCCATTCAGGAAAATCTGGATATTCCGCTGACCCAAACCTTAAATCCACGGGTGTATTTTGATACGCATGTGCCAATCCGTACCACCATTCCGGTGCGGGAAACCTTAAAAATTAACCAGCCTTTGGCAGTCGATACCCAGGTCAAAGTCAGGTTGATGGGTAAAGACATCAGTTTGCCGCTCAAAGGCACCATTCCCATTGTGCTGGATGTCCCCATTCATATGGATGTGCCACTCGCGCAAAAAGTCCATTTGAAATTTAATGCGCCGGTAAAAACGGTATTAAAAGAAAACCTGAATATTCCATTAAAAACCACACTGAATACCCAGATTCCGGTACAAGGTCATTTAAATGTGCCAATTCAAACCGCGCTGAAGGCCTCGGTGGATGTAAAAAATACCTTGCCAATTAAGATTGAGCAGGGTGAGCTGAATATTCCTTTAAACAGTATTCGTCTGGCGACGGCCGAAACGGCGCAGCCACAGACTACTGTACAAATGGTCGAGTAGAGGAGCGTGCAAGATGTTTTCTTCACTTCGCCATCAGCTTGTGTTGGGCTTGATTGTGGCTGCGCTGGTCGCACTTCTGTTCTGGCTGTATTTAAATATTCAGGCCTCGATGTATGTCAATGCCCAAAAAGCACGGTTGTTGTTACCGGAAGATTTACCTACTCATATTGAGGTCGGCAATTATTTACAGGCCCATACCCAAGGCCATTTAGATACTGAAATTCAGCTGGATCAGCAGGTGCAATTGCCTTTGGAAGGTAAATATCCGGCCAATCTGCAATTTGTAGTCACCACACCGATTGATGTAAAAGTGGACTATAAAACCCATATTCAAATTGATCAGCTGATGCCGCTACAAACCAGCACCGATTTAATCTATCAGAATCCGTTATTGCCCAAATTGCCGTTACAGCTGGATATTCCAATTAAAATGAGTGTGCCGTTTCATTTGCAGCGCACCTATCGGCTGCCAGTGAAGATTTTATTTAATGGCCCGGCCGGTCTGGAATTTCATGAGCTGTTAAAGGTTCGCTTGCTACATCAATTTGCGCCGCAATTAAATCTGAATGATCCAATGACCTTGCAGAAAGTTTCCGGATTTAATGCCACGATGCGTAATGTTGAACGACGCACACAAGCCAATTTAGACATGAAAATGGATCTGAAACTGAGTCAGATCCACCCATAAACTGAAGCTGACTTTAGATCAGTTTTTGTAAAATGCTTGTGATATTTGCCGTTGGACGACCCAGTAATGTTTGCAAATCCTGGCTTTGGCTATACATAACGCCATCTTGGGTTTGAGCATCGACATCTGCCAAGAAACTGGCAAAACCCTCATCTAAGCCCACCTGTAGCAACAGTTGCTCAAAGGCCTCAGGGCTTAAGTTATTGTACTGCACTGGTTGTTGACTCACTTCGGAGATGGCTTGAGCAAGATTAGCCTTGGTAAAGCTTTGGTTTGATGCTAACTCATAGGTTTTATTCAGATGGGTATCCGTGAGTAATACACGTGCAATTGCTTCAGCATATTCGTCACGAGACGCGGCACTAATTTGACCATCACCACTTGCACCATATATTGCGCCATGTTGGATTGCTTGGGTTAACGCACCCAAATAGTTCTCGATATACCAGTTGTTGCGAAGCAGGGTATAGCTCAATCCACTTTCTTGAATCAATTTTTCAGTTTCACGATGTTCCTGCGCCAAGCCTAAACTGGAGTGATCTGCATTTAACAAACTGGTATAGGCAATATAGGGAACCTGACTCGCCTGGGCGGCTTCAATCACAGCCTGATGTTGTGCCGTACGACGGCCAATTTCATTGGCTGAAATTAAAAGTAACTTATCCACGCCCAATAACGCAGTCGTTAAACTTTCAGGCTTGTCGTAGTCGAAATGGCGGATTTCGATGCCTTTCGGTAATTGTGCCTGGGCTTTTTCAATATTACGGACTAATGCAATAAGGTGATGTTCTGAACTTAAATTGAAAAGATGGTGGATCACCAATTGACCCAACTGACCAGTTGCACCTGTAATCGCAATATTCATATCTCACTCCAACATTGTTTGAAAAATAATCTTGATGGTTAAATACTAATCTGATAACTTACTAAATGTAAGTACGTACCAAAAAGTAAGCCTATTACCCACAGGAAAGATTTTTATGTCAGCTTATGAAACCAGTAAATTGCTTGGTCAGGTTTTATCCACAGATTGTCCATCGCGTGAAATTTTGGAACACTTAACCAATAAATGGTCGGTATTGGTTCTGCGCTGTTTAAGTGATGGTGTACATCGTTTTAGCGAGTTAAAGCAGCGCATTGAAGGGGTAAGCGAGAAAATGTTAGCGCAGACTTTAAAAATGCTGGAACAAGATGGTTTTATTTTAAGAACGGTTTATCCAGTTGTGCCACCAAAAGTAGAATATCAGCTGACGATTTTGGGTTCGCAAGCGTCTGAAAAGTTAAATTACTTGATTGGATGGGTAGAGCGTAGTTTGCCTGAGATTTTAGAGAATAAAGCGCGCGTTTCAAAATAGACATTAAGTTGCGGGTGGGGAAGCAATAATGAAACCCTCTGAACATCTGGCCGCGTCACTTTTAGTGGTCTATGCCATTATTTTGACTTTTATTTCATAGATGAATTTTATAACTTAAGCACAAACATGTTGGGCTCATTTTCAATTTCTGGAAGACACGACTGGAGATCAAAGCTTAAAGGATAGGATTAAGCAATTTAATCATAAAAGCTTAGGATTATATTCAAGCTATTCGGGGGGTTAACGTCGAAAAATATTGAGTTTATTGATTATCGAGTACCTAGGCTTGGAAAAGAAATGGGTCATACTTTTATCGCGTTAGGTCAGAAGTTAATGCGCTATGCACTTGATCAAAAATAATAAAAAGAAATATTTTTATAAGTCATTCTAAACTTCTCATTCAGCATAACAGCCCCTCATCCTAGCCTTCTCCCAAAGGGAGAAGGAACTTGTAGGATTCATCTTATGAATGAGTCATGAGCAGTGATGAATCAAAATATTTTAAGCCTGTTTCATCTGCTTAAAATCAAAACGGTCAATCACTAAAATACCAAGCGCAAAGACTAGTCCAAGTGCCACACAGCCAATCCATTCAAAATGTTCCCAGGCATACACCGCGCCGAGTGAACCAATGGCTGCCCCTGAAAAGTAAATGGTCATATATACCGCATTAATTCTTGAACGCGCTTTAATATCAATCCGATAGACCAGGTTCTGGTTTAATACGTGAAATGCGGTCAGGCCAAAATAGCTCATCAGTACCCCAATCGCGTAGACCACAATATTCTGCTGGGCAAAAAACAGCGGAATACAGGACAACAGCATCAGGGAAATACATAGCGTTGCAACCAGATTTTCCTTGCCTTGTCCCACGGTTTTCCCCGACCAGCTGGCCGAATAAATCCCGATCACGCCAAGTAAGCCAAACAGGCCAATTTCAAAATCACTAAAATGATAAGGCGTGCTGCCCAAGACAAAGGTCATTGAGGTAAAGACCATCGACAAAATGCCAAAGCCTAAGGCGCCGGCACAGGCACGGCGAATTAAATGCGGATGATGCCGCGCCAGTTTAAATAAGGAACGATAAATCCCTGTCACCGTTAAACCGGGTTGTGGCTGGGTATTCGGCAGTTTGTGCCACATCAGCAGGGCAAAGCCTAAGGTTAGTATTCCGCTGGATAAATACACACCTTCCCAAGACCAGTAGGTCGATACAAAACCGGCAAAGGTGCGCGACAGAATAATCCCCATCACCAGACCACTCATTAGTTTACCGACAATCGCGGCACTCGATTCCGGCGGACTAATGGTCGAGGCAAACGGAATTAACACCTGCGCGGAAATCGCACCAAAAGTGGCACATAAGGTAAAGAAATATAGTCCAGACAGGCTGCTGCTCAAAGACAGTAGGATTTGTGAAATTGCTGCGAAGACCATCAGGCTAACAATTAGCTTGCGTTTATTGAGTAAATCACCCAGTGGCACCAATAGCATAAGTCCTAAACCATAACCAATTTGCGCGACCACTACAGCAAAGCCGGCTTGACTGGTGCTAATGCCCAGACTTTTTTCAATTGAATAAATGAGTGGCTGGTTAAAATAGGCAGAACCGGCACAAAGGCCACAGGCCAACGCCATCAGTAATACAAATTGAGGGGACAGCACTGGCGTGGCGGTTGGGGAGGACATAACAATTTCTCAAGTCGGCGAGTAGCACACTATAGGTGTTGTGGACTGAAAATAGAAATAAGAAAAAACAATCATTTGATTGCTGAATATCATGCTTGGGAAAAAATAAGCGCTGCCGGGTTTTAGCTAGATTGCACTTTTTAGGTGGCGACACACAAATTGTAAAAAGAATTGTGAGCGCAATAGATTTGCTGCATAAATTATTCGAGAAATCCTTTAAAATATGGCAGAATAGGCGGTTTTAAAGTTTTTAGAGGATTGGCAAGATGCGCTTTGTTGATGAAGCAGTCATTACCGTAGAGGCTGGCGACGGTGGCAATGGCGTAGCCAGTTTTCGCCGTGAAAAATTCGTACCATTTGGTGGTCCAGATGGTGGTGATGGTGGTCGTGGCGGCAGCATTTATATTCAGGCCGATGACGACACCAGTACACTCGTAGATTATCGTTATACCCGTAAATTCCGTGCTGAGCGCGGTAAAAATGGTGCAGGCGCAAACTGTGCTGGCCGTGGTGGTGAATCTGTGGTGCTGAAAGTACCGGTAGGCACCACGATTGTAGATACAGATTCTGGTGACATTATTGCTGACCTGGTCGAAGACGGTCAGAAAGTACTGGTTGCCCAGGGCGGTGATGGTGGTTTGGGGAATACTCACTTTAAATCATCGACCAACCGTACCCCGCGTAAATTTACCACAGGTGTGAAAGGTGAATTCCGCGAAATCCGTTTAGAGCTGAAAGTTCTGGCAGATGTTGGTTTGCTAGGCATGCCAAATGCCGGTAAATCAACCTTTATTCGTGCAGTATCGGCCGCAAAACCAAAAGTTGCAGACTATCCGTTTACTACTATGGTGCCAAACCTGGGTGTGGTCGATGCCGATCGTCATCGTTCTTTTGTGATGGCCGATATTCCAGGTCTGATTGAAGGCGCTGCAGAAGGGGCCGGTTTAGGGATTCGCTTCCTGAAACATCTGGCGCGTACCCGTATTCTGCTGCACATTGTCGATGTACAGCCAATTGATGGTTCAGATCCGGCACACAATGCCCGTGCCATTTTGAACGAGCTGGAAAAATTCTCGCCAACGCTGGCCAAACTGCCAGTAGTCTTGGTGCTGAACAAGCTCGACCAATTACCGGAAGATTCACGCGAAGAATGGTGTAAACATATTCTGGAAGAACTGCAATGGGAGGGTCCGGTATTCCAGACCTCGGGCCTAATGTCTGAAGGTACCAAAGAAGTGGTGTACTACCTGATGGATCAGATTGAACAGCAACGCGAACGCGAAGTTGAAGATCCAGACTATGCAGCAGAAATGAAAGCCTTCCGTGACCAGCTTGAAGCTGAAACACGCGAGCAAACCATCGCCGCTAAAGAAGCTTATCGTGAAATGCGTCGTCAGCAACGTCTGGCGGGTCAGGGCGATGACTTCGATGATGACGATGAAGATGATGGCGAAATGGAAGTATATTACGTACGTTAAGCTCTTGATGAAGAGTAACTGAGGACAAGATGATAGAAGTGGTAGATGGGCAACGTCAGCTCCAGGGTTGTAAACGAATCGTTGTTAAAATCGGATCATCTTTACTCACAGCAAACGGGAAAGGCTTAGATCTGGATGCAATTTCGCATTGGGCGAATCAGATTGCAGATCTGCATAATGCAGGACACGAGATTATTCTGGTGTCCTCCGGTGCTGTGGCTGAAGGCATGGTTCGAATGAAACTAGAGAATCGACCCACTGATCTACCCAGTCTTCAGGCTTGTGCGGCCATTGGTCAAATGGGCCTGGTACAAACTTGGTCCAGCGTGCTGGAAAAACACGACATTAAAACTGCGCAAGTGTTATTAACTCATGATGACCTGGCAGATCGTCGCCGTTATCTCAATTCATGTGATGCCCTGCAGCACCTGATTGATTGGCGCGTGATTCCGGTGATTAATGAAAATGACACGGTTTCCACTGACGAAATCCGTTTTGGTGATAACGATACCCTGGCGGCTATGGTGGCCGGACAGGTACATGCGGATCTGTTGATTATCCTGACCGATCAGCAAGGCATGTTTGATTCTGATCCGCGCTCTAATCCAGATGCCAAACTGTTCCATACCGTACGTGCTTTAGATGAAAGCCTGTTCGATATGGCCGGTGGCGGTGGCAAGTTTGGTCGTGGCGGTATGCTGACCAAAGTCCGTGCTGCGCGTTTAGCGGCCAAATCGGGCTGTCCAACCTTAATTGCCAGCGGTGAAAGTGACAATGTACTGGCCCGTCTGATGGATGGCGAAATGCTCGGTACGCTGTTTATTACCGACAATGACCGTATCACTGCCCATCAGCAATGGCTAGCGGCGCATCTGCAAACCGCAGGCCGTCTGGTACTGGACGAAGGCGCGGTAAAAGCCATCAAGGAAAATCATCGTAGCCTGTTACCGGTCGGTGTACGCGCCGTGGAAGGGCATTTCGAACGTGGTGATGTGGTGGAATGCGTAGATCGCCAAGGCCATCGAGTGGCTGTCGGGCGGGTGAACTTTAGCTCGCGTTCAGCAGACATTATTAAAGGTCTGGCCTCGGACAAAGTGCATCAGGTATTGGGTGAAGCACGTTCGCTTGAGATGATTCATCGCAATCATATGGCGATTTACTAAGTCATACAGATTCAACTTAAGATATACAAAAATCCCGCTTTCGAGCGGGATTTTTTATTTGGGAAATAGAGGTAACGAGCAATTTACTTAAACTGAATCGTCCCGTTGGCATTCACCGTCATCTTCGATTCACCGGCAGCCATATCCGGTGCAGGTGCGGCTTCAGCCACCGCAAACTTGGCGGTATTGGCGCGCATTGCAATCGGGCGCGGGGTATAGTTATTGGTATTCATGTTCAGATTGACCAGCTGATAGCCTGATTTATTCCAGGCCTGGGTCAATAACTGCGCGCGTTGCTGGAAGTTTTTCGAAGCTTCGACCAGTAACTCATTTTCGACTTTCTTACGCTGGCTATCTGACACACTAAAATGTACCGATTGAGTTTGCAGGCTCTGCTGCAGCTCACCAATGAGCTGGCTGGCGGCTTTAAAATCGGTACTTTCCAGATGAATTTCGGCACGACCGCGCCATTCTTTCAGTTTCTGACTGTCATTGTCATAAACCGGATAAGTCGACTGTGAACCACTTTCTACTTTAACCGTTGGATATTTTCGCGCTGTGGCCATCGCCTGATTCATAATTTGGGTGATCTGATTGGCCAGTTCAGAAGGCTGTTTATGACTGCGCTCGATATACAGCACTGCGTTCATCTGGTCATTGGATACCTGACGGCTGGCTTCTGCCTGAACATTGATCAGATTGTAGTTCAGTTTTTCGGTGGTCTGCGCCAAGGCACTACCTGAAACTGCAGCAGCCAATAGGCAACTAGAGAGAGTAATAAAACGCATGATTTTGTCCTGTTTTTATAGGTGTTTATCTATCAAAGCATTTTAGCCAAGCAATATGGCTAATTTTTGCAGAGTTTGTGGTGGGATTGTAAAAAAATAATAAAATCTGCTGACTAGGAATGGCTTGATTATTTATTTAAAAACAGTATGTTATATTTAATAGTGGGTTTAATTCTGCGTGTAACTTACATAGGGTTAAAAAAAATATCAAGAATGCGGTTTTCTTTCTGCTGTCACATTGTAAGATGATAATTCAATCTAATGGTTAGACCGATAGAACTTTTCGATAAAATTAGCTCGATAAAATGCCAAAAGCGGTTTATTTTCCCGAAAAATTAGGTATCATCGCGCTCCTAGTTATTGAATATTATCTAGATCATCTAACTAGATTTTTATAAAGCACCGAGTCAAAGGACCACAAGTCACCCGACTTATTTCTTCAACCCATATCAGAGATGGTAATTCGATATGAGCGTTACTTCTGTAAACCCTGCCACCAATTCCACAAACGAATACTACTTGACTCGCCAAAGTCAGATGGAATCGAATGTGCGTAGTTATCCTCGTAAATTACCGTTAGCGATAGCGAAGGCACAAGGTTGCTGGGTTACCGATGTTGAGGGTACGACGTACCTGGATTGTTTAGCTGGGGCAGGTACATTGGCTTTGGGCCATAATCATCCTGCGGTGATTCAAAGTATTCAAGACACCATCGCGAGTGGTCTTCCTTTACATACTTTAGATTTAACTACACCTTTAAAAGATGCATTTACTGAAGCGCTTCTTGCTTACCTGCCAGGTGGCAAAGAAGAGTATTGCTTGCAGTTCTGTGGTCCATCTGGTGCAGATGCAACAGAAGCAGCAATCAAGCTTGCAAAAACATTTACCGGCCGTAGCTCTGTAATCAGCTTCTCAGGTGGCTACCACGGTATGACTCACGGTTCGCTGGCAATGACAGGTAACCTGTCTGCCAAGAATGCCGTAAACGGTTTAATGCCGGGCGTACAATTTATGCCATATCCACATGAATACCGTTGCCCGTTGGGTCTTGGCGGTGAAGCAGGTGTGGATGCACTGACTTACTATTTCGAAAACTTCATTGAAGATGTGGAAAGCGGTGTTACCAAACCGGCTGCTGTAATTCTTGAAGCAATTCAGGGTGAAGGTGGTGTGGTTACTGCGCCTACCAAATGGCTGAAAAAAATCCGTGAAGTGACTGAAAAACACAACATCGTGTTGATTCTTGACGAAGTTCAAGCAGGCTTTGCGCGTTCAGGCAAAATGTTTGCTTATGAACATGCAGGTATTGAACCAGACGTAGTGGTTATGTCGAAAGCGGTTGGTGGTAGCTTGCCACTGGCAGTGTTAGGGATTAAACGTAAGTTTGATGCTTGGCAACCAGCAGGTCATACCGGTACTTTCCGTGGTAACCAGCTGGCAATGGGTACTGGTCTGGTGACAATCAACACCATTAAAGAACAAAACCTGGCGCAAAATGCGCAAGAGCGTGGCGACTTCCTGCAAGCTGAACTGAAAAAACTGGCAGTTGAATTCCCATGTATCGGTAACGTACGTGGCCGCGGTTTAATGATTGGTGTTGAAATTGTAGATGAACGTCAGGAAAAAGACCGTTTAGGTGCTTATCCTGCAGATTCACAACTGGCTGCTGCAATTCAGGCTGCATGTTTTGACAACAAACTGTTGTTAGAAAAAGGCGGTCGTGGTGGTACGGTAATCCGTTTACTTTGCCCGCTGATCATTAATCAGGAAGAATGTGTAGAAGTGATTGCCCGCTTCAAGAAAGCTGTGGCTGAAGCACTGAAAGCAGTACGAGGCGCATAATACATGGTAGATTTTGCAGAACATCGTAAAGCCTTACTCTGCAATGATGCTCAATCTATTGCTGACTATGAGTCAGCAATGGACCAGGCGACAAAAGCCGTCGCAGCATGGTTGCAAAACGATAAAATGTACACCGGTGGTAGCATTAAAGAGCTACGCAGTGCCATTTCATTCAATCCATCGAAAGAAGGTCTGGGTGTACAGAAATCTTTAGAGCGTATGGTCGAGCTGTTCCTGAACAAGAGCTTGAAAGTTCACCATCCGCATTCACTGGCGCATTTGCACTGTCCAACCATGGTGGCCAGCCAGATCGCAGAAGTGTTAATTAACGCCACTAACCAGTCCATGGACTCATGGGATCAAAGCCCGGCCGGTTCATTAATGGAAGTGCAGCTGATTGACTGGTTACGCCAAAAAGTCGGTTACGGTTCAGGTCAGGCCGGTGTATTCACTTCAGGTGGTACGCAGTCTAACCTGATGGGTGTACTGCTGGCGCGTGATGCCTGCATCGCGAAAAACTGGAAAGACGAAAACGGCAAGCCGTGGTCAGTGCAGCGTGATGGTGTACCGGTAGATGCAATGCGTAATGTCAAAGTCATCTGTTCTGAAAATGCACACTTCTCTGTGCAAAAGAACATGGCGATGATGGGCATGGGCTTCCAGTCTGTGGTGACCGTTCCTGTGAATGACAATGCACAGATGGATGTGGTTGCACTTGAGAAAACCATGGCACACCTTCAGTCTGAAGGCAAAATTGTGGCATGTGTGGTGGCAACCGCAGGTACAACCGATGCGGGTGCGATTGATCCATTAAAAGAAATTCGTGAAATCACCAACAAATATGGCGCGTGGATGCATATTGACGCGGCGTGGGGTGGTGCACTGATTTTGTCGAATGACTATCGTTCTATGCTCGATGGCATTGAATTGTCGGATTCTGTGACGCTTGATTTCCACAAGCATTATTTCCAGACCATTTCATGCGGTGCGTTCTTGTTAAAAGACGAAGCCAACTACCGTTTCATGCATTATGAAGCCGAGTACTTGAACTCTGCATATGATGAAGAGCACGGCGTACCAAACCTGGTATCGAAGTCACTGCAAACCACGCGTCGTTTTGATGCCTTGAAATTGTGGATGACGGTTGAAGCCTTGGGCGAAGAGCTTTATGGTTCAATGATTGATCATGGTGTGGATTTAACCCGTGATGTTGCCGCTTATATTAAAGCAACAGATGGTCTTGAGTTGCTGGTAGAGCCGCAATTTGCATCGGTGTTGTTCCGTGTGGTGCCTGAAGGCTATCCGGCTGAATTTGTCGATGCCTTGAACCAGAACGTCGCAGATGAACTGTTTGCGCGTGGTGAAGCCAATATTGGTGTAACCAAAGTGGGTCAGGTTCAGTCATTGAAAATGACTACGTTAAGCCCGGTTGCAACATTAGATAACGTGAAAAACCTATTGGCACTTGTGCTGGCAGAAGCAGAGCGTATTAAAGCTTCAATTGCAGATGGTACTTATACACCACCAATCGCTTAATCGCATGCTGCAAAGAAAGAGAGGCCTACAGGGCACTGCTGTCCCATAGTTTGCTTTAAATAAAAAAAACCTGAGTCCTAACAGTTAAAATATGAGTGCAAACAAACACTTTAACGACCAGGATTCAGGTTTTGTCACATCAGAATACCGTATTTCATGAGCTAATTAAACCTGTTGTGCGACAGGATT